>CAZXTW010000103.1:3849-12457 GCA_964643525.1 uncultured Roseivirgaceae bacterium | reverse complement strand
TACATAGCCCATATGCAAAAAGGCATGTACGGCCACCATATTGGGTGTGGCGGCAATGGCCGGGTGGGCCAGCAGGGCCTTCAGTTCGCTGGCAAATACAAACAGCCCATCATGGTAATAATAATACAGGGGCTTAATGCCTATGCGGTCTCTAAACAGGTGCAGGTGGCCGGTTTCTTTGTCATAAATGGCCATGGCAAACATGCCGTTAAAGCGTTGCACGCAGGCCGCCCCCCAGTGGGCAAAGGCCTCTACAACTACTTCTGTATCACTGCCGGTAGTAAAGCCCTGCAGTTCGGGCTTTTCCTGTAGCAGGGTTTGGGCTACGGCCTGGTAATTATACACCTCTCCATTAAATACCAGGGTATAGCGGTTGTTGCGGCTGTGCATAGGCTGGTTGGCGGCGGCGTTCAGGCCCAGTATGCTCAGGCGGCGGTGGCCCAGGCCGGCCCGCTGCTGGTGGGTAAAACAGGCACTGGCGTCAGGGCCACGGTGGCCCAGCCGGTTGGTCATGGTGCGCAGCACCCCTTCATCAATGGTGCCACGGGCGGTTACTATGCCAGCAATGCCGCACATGCTTAGGCTACCCCCTTTACCAGAGTAACGCTGTTGCCATCGCCATAGGGCACCACGCTGCCCTGCACCGTTTGCAGGCCGCTGGCCTTCACCCATTTTACCACCGTATTCAGGCGTTGGGGCTGGTCATAAGCGGGCGAAAACATATCGAATGTATCCAGCACCACCCACTCGCGCAGCTCACGCTCGCTCAGGTCGTGGGGCAGGGTGTGTTTAATATCACAAATGGGCACAAAGCGGTTCACTACCTTGCCCAGGCCCAGGCGGTCAAAAAAGCGGTACACCTTAATCAGGCGGTCTGCATTGGTATCTATCCACCGCAGCAGCTTGTCGTGGGCCATCTTGCGGGTGGCCGGGCGCAGCAGGTACTTGGCGTGTATCTTGGTATACCAGCCCCTGATGGGGTAAAAATCTATCACCAGTTCGCCCCCTGGCTTCACCATCTGTGCCAGGCACTCTACACTTTTCCTGAAATCGGGCGTGTGCTGCAGTACGCCAAAGCAAAATACCTTATCAAACTGTTGGGGGGCAAAGGGCAATGCATAAATGCTGGCCTGGTACAGGCGCAGGCGCTCGTGCGGCCCGTTGTTGCGGTAATTGGCCTCTACGGCGTTGCTATAATCAACGCTATACAGGTTGGCGTTGGTGTGGTCAAGCACAATTTGCGAAAACCGCCCCGCGCCAGAGCCCACCTCAAGTACATTCTGGCCGGTCAGGTCTTCCTGGTCCCAGCCGGTGGCTGCAAAAAAGCGCTCTTTGCTTTGGCTAATGCTGCGCTGAAAGCGGTCTATTTGTGTTTTGGCAAACTTATTCCATTGAAAGCCAAAACTATCAGTATAGTTTTCGTCTTCCACAAAGCGGTAAGCGCCCTTGCGCTGCGGAAAGCTCACCCCGGCCGTATCAATCAAGCCAGCGTCGGTTGGTTGCAGCGACGCCCCGGTTACGGGGTTGATGAGTTGAATGGTCATCATGTACTAAAGCAGTTTACGAATAATGGCGGCCGTTTTCCTGCTCAGGGCAGTAGGCGGCCACGTGCGCCATGCTTTTACCAGCCATGCCCTGGTTTGTTTTTTATTATTACTCATGGCCAGGTGCAGGGCAATGTACAAATACAAATGTGCCAGCACCAGGGGTAATTGCTTGCCATACCGCGCCATAAAGGGCTCATCGGCCTGCAGGCGGCTGGCGGCAAGCAGTATACGGGTAATCAGTTTCTCTTCATTTATAGTAATCACACTGCGGCTGTCGTGGTGTATCATGCAGGCCGTTACTGCATTGCTGTAGGCAATGGTATAGCGGCTGGCCATGCGCACCCACAGCTCCCAGTCTTCACTGCCGGCCATGCGGCGGTCTTCTTCAAACAGGTTGGCCTGCATCACGGCATGCTGCACAAACACCCCAATACAACTCAGGCTGTTGCCCTTCAGCAGGCTGCGGTTCAGGTCACCTTTGCGGTTGGTTACGCGGCTCAGCACCTGCCCATCGGCCGTTTTCATCTCGTAACCTAAATGGAAAATCTCTGGGTAGTTGTTGTTCTGTATAAAATCGTATGCCGTTTGCAGGTGGTGGGCATAAAACAGATCGTCACTATCAAGAAACGTAATGTACTGCCCTTTGGCACGTTGTATGCCATAATTTCGTGCTGCCCCCCGTTCGGCGTTTTCCTTCTTCCAATAGTGCAGGCGCCTGTCGTTCAGGCTGCCTACCACTGCTTCCGTCTCGTCGGTGCTGCCGTCGTCAACCACCAGCACCTCAAAACTGCTGTAGGTCTGGGCAAAAACCGATTGCAATGTGTCGGCAATAAAGCCGGCGCGGTTATAGGTGGGTATCACCACCGTAAAATAGGGCTTCTCTTGGTCCATTGGTCTGTCAGTTCATCCCCGTGGGCCGTACAGCAGAACCACAAAAATAACACTTTATCATTTTCTGCTGTGGTGTGGGTGGCATACTTTTAACATTTGCGGGCAAAAATAGAATTTTTTTGCTCATTCAAGGTATAAATCTTCTAATGCCCCTACCATACGTTGCAGGGCAAAGTGCTGGTGCACTACTTTTTGCCCTTCAGTTACCAGTTTGTGGCGCAGGGCTTCATTGCCCAGCAGGCGGCGCAGGTTTAGCACAATGGCTTCTGTATTGGCATAGGGCACCACCAGGGCATGGCGGTGGTCAACTACAAAATCATTGGCAATACCGCTTAACGTAAATACTGAGGGTACCCCGGCGGCCAGGGCCTCTACATACGTTTGCCCAAAGGCTTCGGCATACTGGTCTATTGGCGCATGCACATACACATCAAACAGGCTGTACAGGGCTGGCAGGTCACCTTCAAACGCAATTTGTGTGTAGCTGCCCTCGGGCAGCTCGGCCAGCAGCCCTTCAATGGCAGCAGCATAATCGCCCCGGGCATTGGCCAGTATCAGGTGGGCCTGAGGGTTTTCTTTGCGCAGCTGTGCAAAAGCAGGCACTACATACTGCACGCCCTTCCAGTGGGTATAGCGGGCAATAACGCCCACCACAGGCCCTGCGTTGGCAGGTAGCTGGTACTTTTTGCGCAGGGCTTCGGTGCGGGGGGCGGGCACCTGCCCAAACTGGGCCAGGTCAAACCCGTGCGGTATTAAGCGCACCTTGCTCTTGGGGGCACCGTCCATTTCAGTCAGCACCGTAATGCCTGCCCGGCACAGGGCCACAATGGCGGTGGCCAGGCGGTTGGTATAGCGGTCATACCACACGGCACGCGGAAAATACTGGTGGTGCAGCGTGGCGTGGTGGCGTGTATACACACGCTGGGGCACACGTGCCAGCCAGGCAGCCGTGAGGCCAGCCATATTGGCTTCAAAAATATGGGTGTGCACGGTTTTGGGCTTGAGGCGGCGCAGCAGTTTATACAGTTTGTAGGTTACGCCCAACAGGGCGGGCTTGCCTCCGCCATAGGGCAGCACGGTAACAGGCACCTGGTTTGCCGTTAAAAACTGTTGCAGGGGCGTATTGGCTTTGCCTATCAGCACAAAATGCAGGGCTACCTTGCCTTTACTCATATGGGTGGCTATCCACTCAAAGGCCAGGGCCTTTTCAATGCCGGCCAGTACATACACCACGGTGGTCATGGCAGTTCTTTTTCAGGGTAATACACGGCCCAGGCCATCACTATCAGGCCGTACAGGCGGTAGCGGATGGGGCGGGGCAGGCGCCGCAGCCAGTTGCGGCCGTCTACCGTGCGTACCCAGTAGCGCCATCCAAACAGGGCATAAATGGCGCGCTTCAGGCCGGTAGCGGTGGCATCCATGCCGGTGCGGTAGGGGCCGTTGCGGTACCAGTGGGGGCGCAGGGCGCGCAGCTGCAGGTGGGCCCGGCGGTATTGCCGCTGCCGGTTAACGTAGCTGCGGCACGTGAGCTGCTCTTCATGCCAGGCCACGGCTGCCTTGATATAATAAATGCCCAGGCCCTGCTCATAGGCGCGTACGGCCAGGTCATAATCTTCAGCATCATTTACACGCTCTTCAAACCCCTCAAGCTGCACAAACACGGCCTTATGCACTGAAAAATTGGCCGCCGTTAAAAACAGCTGGTGCTGGGGCATAGCCCCTTCAATGGCGGCCAGGGGGGCCATCCAGCCGTTGCTCAGGGCGGTTTTGTAGTGGTGAAAGTCATTGGTAGTGCGTTGCCCATCTTCTGCCAGGGCGCCACTGGCCAGGGTATTGGCGTGCTGGCTGTGGTGGGCCACATGGTGGGCCAGGCAGTGGGGCTCGGGCCGCATATCCTGATCAAAAAAAACCAGTAGCGGGCCGTGTGCCTCGCGGCCGCCCCGGTTTCTGGTGGCAGAGCGGCCCCTGTTGTGCTGGTAAATGGTGCGCAGCGTAAAGTTTTGCGGCTTGTACGCCCGCAGCAGCGCCATGGTATCGTCGGTGCTGCCGTCAACCACCATTAGTAACTCAAAGCCGCTTACCGTTTGCTGCTCAAGGGCGGCCAGCAGCACGGGCAGGCCGGCGGCGCCATTATAGGTGCCTACCACCACCGTTAATGAGGGGGTGGCTTGGCTGCTCATGGCCGCTTCACCAGTTTGCGCAGGGTGGCCGGCAGCCAGCGGCTGCGTTGCATCAGCTTATCAAACAGCTCTTTATCTTCAGGGTACAGCATAAAGGGGTCTATCAGGGCCAGGCAGTTGCGTGCCACCTTGTCTTTATTCAGGTAATAATGCCTGTCGGCCTGGTACAGCATAAAATAATGCAGGGCCTGCTCAACAATGGCCGGTACCAGGCGTTTGGCGGGCAGTTGCAGCATCAGGTCGCGCTCGCTCATCTCAAGGGCGGCAATGCCCTCGGCTATTTTGGTGGCGCCAATGGCCTGTGCCAGGTTATAAAACAGCTTGTTCGTTTCCAGCGCAAAGGCATCGGCCTGCGTCATCGTTTTTGAATCATCATGGTGCCTGAAGTTCACCAGCACCTTATCAAGGTGGGCAATGCGGCTCAGGCCAAACAAAAACAAATAGCGCATCCACCACTCCTTATCCATGACCAGGTGGAAGTCGGCATTCAGCGGCCCCATCCTGTCAATAGCGGTCTTGCTAAAAAACGTTTCAGGCTGGTCAATGCGCAGCCAGCCAATAGTTTTGGTCAGGTTGCCTTCATACACATCTGTGCCGGTGGTTTTGCGCAGCACGCTGCCGTCATCGGCCACAATATGGCTGCGGCCGCATAGCACCTGGGTGTTGGGGTGTTCGGCAAAAATGCCACCCACCGTTAGCAGGGCACCGGGGGCATAATAATCGTCACTGTTTAACCAGTTCACCACCTGGCCGCTGGCCCGTTGCAGCCCCTTATTAATGGCGTCGCTCTGCCCGCCGTCGGGCGTGCTTTCCCAGTGGGTCAGGTGTTTGGCATACTTCTCAAGCACGGCCACCGTATTATCGGTGCTGCCGCCGTCATAAATCAGGTACTCAAGGTTGGGGTAGCCCTGGTCAAGTACTGACTCAATGGTTTGGCCAATATATTGCCCCTGGTTAAAGCTGGGCGTTATGATGCTAATCTTGGGGTAGTCAACCATGGTAGTGGGTTAGGCACAATTTCACGCGCGCAAAAATAAACTATTTATCAGTGAAAGAAATCATACCTTTGCCCTGCTTGTATGAAATAATTCAGTTCTCGTAGTTGTTGTTATGGCTGCTGGCCCCCAAAGTACTGCAAACCCCAATATTACCTACCTGCCCCAGCTTGACGTGCTGCGCGCCGTAGCGGTGTTTCTGGTGTTTTTACTGCACTGGCTGCCCATGCCGTACTGGTTTGAACCGGGGGCCATTGGGGTTACGCTGTTTTTTGTGCTGAGCGGCTACCTCATCAGCAAAATACTGCTCAAGGCCAAAGACGGCATGCAGGCCGGCCCCGCCAACACCCTTGGGCGCAACCTGCGGCAGTTTTACATGCGCCGGGCCCTGCGCATATTTCCCATTTACTTTCTGGTGGTGGGCGTGCTGTTGGTTATTGACTATGGCGGCATCCGCCAGCAGGCCATGCACTACCTGCTGTACCTGGTAAACTACATACAGCCCGTGGGCAAAACCACCCATTTATGGACGCTGGGCGTTGAAGAGCAGTTTTATATAGGCTGGCCCCTGCTGTTGCTGGTGGTGCCCCGCCGGCGCGAGCTGGCGCTGGTGCTGTTTTTTCTGCTGGCGGGCCTGCTGTTTCGGGGGCTTATGCTGGCCCTGCTCAGTGGTGAGGCCCTGCTCTTTACCAGTGGCTACACCCCTGCCTGCCTTGATGCCTTTGGCTTTGGCGCCCTGCTTGCCCTGGCCCATGTGCGGGGCGTACCCCTTACAGGCCGGCATAAACTACTCATTGGGGTGGTGTGTGCCGTGTTTTATGTAGTGGCCATTTACAGCCGGGTGGCCCCGGTTAAATACCTGTTGTTTCGCACGGCCCTGAGTGGCCTCAGCTTTGTGCTGCTGGCCTGGGTGGCCCGGCCCCAAAAGGCGTTGCCTGCCTTTTTTCGCAACCGCTGGCTGTTGCTTATGGGCAAGGTAAGCTACGGTCTGTACCTGTACCACAACTTTATGCCAGAGGCCTATGCGGCCCTGCACCACTGGGCCGTGGCCCACAACATACGGGTGCCGGTGGTTGATATTATTCTGTTCCCTGTATTCAATGCCCGCTGGCAAATGTTCCCCATTTACCTGGCCATGACCATTGCCACCGCCCTGCTGTCGTGGCACCTCATTGAAAAACCCCTCAACAACCTCAAGCGCTACTTTCCTTATTAACTCATAATTACTAATTCATAACTCATAATTACTGTCGTTCATCACCCAACCCTACATCTTATTAATCTGCTCAATCAGGGCTTTGGTTAGCTTGGTATAATCGGCATGTTGTTTCAGCAGCTCGTCGCGGTAGTACTTCATTTTATCTTCAATGGCAAAGGTCAGGGTCATCAGGTCTTGCTGGCTGGGGCTGTCTAATGAGCTGGCCAGCACCAGCTCGCGCAGGGCCTGTAGGGGGTCTTTGCCCTCGGGCAATTGGTAGGGGGTGCGTTCCTGGGTGCTTAGCAGCATATGACCGCGTCCGTTAATGAGCCAGTCGGGGTTCAGGTCAGGAAACGCCGCAAAAATACCCCGCAGCTTATTGGCACTGATATTGGCCTTGCCGCTAAACAGCTTACTGGCCTGCCCGCCGCTAATGCCGCAGCGCACGCCAAAATCATTTACCCCCAGGCCGGTATGCTGCCTGAAGGCCGTAATGCGGGCCGAAAATTCGGGCAGGTAGGTTTCTGCCTGGGTAACCTTGGCCACAAAATCGGCACTGGCAGCTTTATGGGCAGTGGCAGGGGCGCCGCTGTTGCCTTGGGCAAAGTGTTCATTCATAAAAGCAGGTGCTTGGCATCTGTTTGCTTATAAAACTGCTGCAAGGTAAGCATTTGTGCGCATTTATCACAAATGGCATAGGGCGCTGAGTCATATAGGCACAAATAATAATTTTAAGAATATTTTTTGCTTCAATTCTTGTCTTTAAAGAAATATATCCGCAAGTTTGTGTTGTCAATGCAGCTGTAAATTACATCATAAGAAGCAGATATGAGAAATGATTTGCTTATTGGTGATAGAAATAAGAACAACTGGTTAGTAATGCTCACAAAATGCTCAGTATGGAACAAACGCCCGCACCACCCCGGCCGGCCGCCCCGGCCGATGATGAAATACCTGCCCAACTGGCCTTGCCGCAGGGCTGCCTGGCCGAAATCAATGCCTGCATTGAGGCTTTTGAGGCGGTGGTGGGGGCCTGCATGGCGGGCCGGGCGGTGCCTGCCCTGCCAGATACCCCGCTGCCCCAGCTGCACGGCTACCTGCTCAGTACCCTGGGCACCTACGCCCTGCCCGAGATGGTGTACCACTACCGGGGGTATTACTACCAGTTATCGCCCTATTACGGGCCAACCCTTAAGCTGGGCATTACCAAACTATGCTGCGTAAATAGCCAGCCTTAAAAAAATACTTATGAAAATACCATCAGTAATTTATTGGGTGCCCTACGGCCGTGGCCCGCCGGCAAGCCACAACCCCAATGTTTCAAACAGATTAAAAACTTATTCAAAACACTTAAAATAATAATACAATGCCTATTTCTTTTTATTTACAGGATTTAACCATTACGCCCACGCCCAACGATATGATGGGCCGGGTAGATTACAGCGGGTCGTTAACGATAGAAGACATCTTTCGCGAAATGCAGGTGCGCAACGCAGGCTTAAGCCTACAGCAAATGGAAGCCAACCTTGATTTGTTTATGGAGGTGGTGAGTGATAAGGTGGCCGAAGGTTTTGTGGTGCTGACACCCCTGGCCAACTACCGCCCAAGCTTGAGCGGTGTGTTTGATGGGGCCACCGATGTGTTTGACAATGCCCGCCACCGCTTTAAAGCGGCTATTGCCGAGGGGTTGTTGCTCAAGCAGAAAATGCGCACCGCCACTGCCGATAAGGTGACTACCAAAGCCCCCAGCCCTGAGTTACTGCAATTTACTGACCACCAGACCGGCACCACCAATGA
>CAZXTW010000103.1:0-3819 GCA_964643525.1 uncultured Roseivirgaceae bacterium | reverse complement strand
TAATAGTATTGGTGAAATTGTTGGGGCTGAACTGCGCTTTGATGCTACCAATGTGCAGGAGGGTATTTTCTTTGTGAATGTTGATGACAGTACTGAGGTAAAAGTACAGACGGTATCACTACTGGCCGAGAGCCGGTTGATGTTTTTGACCCCCTTACTTGCCGCAGGCGAATATTATGTGGAGGTGCGCAAGGCCTACACCAATAGTGGCACCATACGCAGTGGGCGTTTGGAAGCAGTGCTGGAAGTAAACTGATGTTTATTGTTATTTATTACCGGGTTGCCTTGGTGGCCCGGTTTTTTTTGTGCCAGACAAAAAATAATTCTTCCCCGGTTATAATTTCATTATCTCCCCGAGGGAGGAGTACGCTCTGCCCGAGGGAATATTTTTTCTAGTCGAGAAAAAATATTCCCTGCCGGAGAGCGGCTGCCGCTTTACCGGAGAGAAATGTCTGGCATCCCGGATGAAAAAAGTTTTTCTCTGGCAGGCAATAACCCTGGCTATATACCTGAAACAATTCAACGCCTTATGGAAGAGATCATGGCCATTGTGGGCAACATTACCTGGTGGGTTACCGTGGTGGCCGCCGGTGTGGGCATTAACCTGTTCAGCGGCATGCTGGGCCGCTGGTTCACTGCCTGGGGCCGGCGTTGGGTATTGTGGCGGGCCCACAGGCGGCGGCACTGGCAGCAGCAGCACCAGGCCCTGCTGCGGGCCGTGCTGGCCCACCCCACTTTGCTGGTTACCCTTAACCACCAGCTGCTGTACCTGCGCCTGCAGGCATGGGCCATTACTTTTAGCCTGGTGGGCCTGTTGGTGGTTTATGCCGTTGGGCTGCTTTGGTGGCCAGCTGCATTGCCCTGGTGGGGGCATGTGGCAGTGGGGGTGTTGGTGCCTGCCCTGCTGGGCATGGCCCTGTACCTGTGGCGGCGTTGCCGGTTTAACCAAACCGTACTGCGCACCTACCACCTGGCTTCAACAAAAAGTTAATATGCCGCCATTGCCTGCCTTTAGCCTTCCTTATGTGCAGCTTTGGCTATTGACCATTCAACCACCGGCCATGCGGCACTACAGCTCACCGCTGGCTTCTTTCCGCTAAATTCTAAATTTTATATAGATTTGGTCTTTGGTATTTAAAGACCCCATCTATGGCCAAAAGCAAAAAAGGCAACAACCCGCAGGAAGCAATTTTTGACAAAGCGCTAGATAAAGCCCTGAAAGAGAACTTTTTAAAGCTGTTTATCAATGCGCAGCGGCGTATTTTAAAGTTTGATTTTGAAACGATAGAGCCGCTTTCAATTGACCTGCCCCCGTTAACTTTGCAACGGCACGCCGATTTTGTCACTAAAATCAGGCACCGCAATGGCCTTGTAGAGGTATTGCATGTAGAGTTTCAGAGCAGCAATGACAATAAAATGGTGCTGCGCATGCAAACCTACAAGGCATTAATACAAGAACACTACCAGCTGCCCGTGCGGCAGTATGTATTGTACCTGGGCAGGCCCAAGGCCACGATGAAGTCTAAACTGGCTGATTATATCATTGGCGAAACCTCTGATTATGCGTTTACTTTAGAATCGCTCAACGAATACAATCTTGATGAGTTCATAGCTTCAGATGTTCCAGAAGAAATTATTTTAGGTTTATTTGCCAATTACCATGGGCGTGCCCCTGAGGCAGTGATTAAGCAGTTGATAGCCCGGTTGCAGCAGGTTTGTGACAATGAAACCAAACTGGGCAAATATGTGTACCAATTGATAAGTACCAGCCGATTTATTAAATTAGATGAAATAATTGTTAACCTGATCAAAGACATGGCCTTAGAGTTAGACATTAACATAGAAGAAGATGCCTTGTACAAAAGGGGTGAAGCTCGCGGAGAGGCGCTGGGCATAGCAAAAATTGCCAGGTCAATGCTGGCTCAGGGTGAGGCCATTGAAAAAATAATGCAATACACCGGTTTGTCACAAACGGCCATAGAACAACTCAAGGCCAATTAACAACTACCTGCCTCACTGCTGGAATTTAACCTTTTACCTCTAAATTCTTAATTTTTTACAGCCGCATGGCCATGCAGCTCTACGTATAAAATCTAAATTCTTACTTCCAACCTCTAAATTCCAGCCTCTTACTTCTAAATTCTAACTTCTTACCTCCAACCTCTAAATTCTAGCTAAGATATCATATGCTTCTGGCGGTAGCGCTTGTAGGCCAGGTAGGCAATAAGTGCCACCAAAACGGCTATAGCAGCACCCAGGTACAGCAGGTTTTTGCGGGCATTGGCTTTTTGCAGTTGCATGGCTTTGTGGTGGGCAATGCTCTGGTCAGTGTATTGCACCTTCAGGTGGTCGTACTGGCTCAGGTTGTCTTTCACTACTTCAAGGGCCTCATCTTGCAAACGGGACACCTGTTGCAACACCGCCACCTGGCCTGCATAATTGCCCTGGGCCTGGTACAGGGCTTGCAGGGCCTCGTGGCTCAGGGCTACCGCTTCGGTAAGGGGCACCCCGTTTCTGGCCAGGGCCACGGCCTGTTCCAGCTGGGCTTGCGCTGCGGCGGCTTTGCCCTGCGCGGCCAGCACCTCGTGGTAGTTGTAATGGCTGTTAATTTGGCTTGGTACATTGCCCACCTGCTGCTTAAGCGTAAGGGCCTGCTCAAACAACGCCGCCGCCTTCTCCAATTCCTGATTCAGGTAATAAGCCCTAGCGAGGTTGTGGGTAGTTATGGCTTTTTGAGTTTTGGTTGATGTTTTAAGAAGTGTACTCTTAAATAAAGAAATGGCTTCATCGTATTGTTCAATTTCTAAAAGTGAATTTCCTTTTGAATTCATTGATGTGCCCAATAAAAACGAATTGTTTGTTGCGGTAGCTATGTCTGCCGCCGCAGAATAGAACTCTAGTGCCTCCTCAAAGGCTTTTAACTCTGCACTGCTCTGACCAAGATACAGACTTAAAAGTCCTACATCATCGGTTAAGTCCTTCGCTACATAATGTTCAAGAGCCTTTTTATAGTAAGTTACAGCATTTGAGTAGTTTTTCAACTTTTGATTTACTCTTCCAAGATGATAAAAAGCAGACGCATTTTTATCACTATCATATAGGCCAAAATGAAGTGCTAATCTAAGGTTATGATTAGATTGGCTAAATTCTCCCTCTATTAAGTATAGGTATCCCAGCTTTTGATGAATATTGGCTAACTCAGCTTTCTCTTCTGTAGTCAAAGAAAGATTTTTTGCATGCTCAAATGTCTCAATAGCTTTTGCTGGGTTTTGAGTCATAAGGGCATTGCCCTGCTCAATTAAACTTTCTATTTGTTGTACGGTAAAGTCAGTCTCAATATGGCTCTGGCAGGCAGTTAAGGCCAGCAGGGCAATCAAACAATAAGGTTTCCAAAGGTTCATGGTTGCATTACAGTTAATACTTGTTTTGGTGCTGGTTATCCACCATAGGCTGCGGCCATGCTGCTATCATCATCATTAGGTGGCGGCGGCGGCGGTGGGGAAGGCCAATCCTCTCCACAACACCCGCCGGTGAGGGCATTGGTTTGGCAGTGGGGCAGGGCATAAGCCTGCAATGGGTGCCTGTTTTTATGGGTGGTTGGTGTGGGTTTCTGGCGCATAAGTATCATATCCTGGTCAGTTCAAAATCAATCAATCGTGGCAAACAGTTCAGTTGGTGTATCATTTAGGTGGCTAAAGTGGGGGTAATTCCATTCATGGTCTTTTTTGTTTGAAGCTTACGTGTAGAAGGTAAAACAAAAAAGTAGCCATTCTTAACATAGCTGAAAGATATATTTTTTAACCCAAACCACGAAACATT
>CAZXTW010000102.1:0-12699 GCA_964643525.1 uncultured Roseivirgaceae bacterium | reverse complement strand
GTTTGCTTAAATGACGGATTAAACCGGGGTATTGTGAATTATGACAACCGCAACCACGACAAGCTCATTGAGCGCGACAAGCAGCAGGCCCTGACACTTATTGACCTCATCAAGACGCAAATAGCTCAAATTACTGATAACCCCAACCTGCAGCTTGAGGGCTCTTACCAGGTAGAAGGCAACAGCTATTTCATTATACCTACCACCTACCACCGCGAACTGGCCTATAATATTGAGCATGCCATACACCACATGGCCTTAATTAAAATAGGCTTTCAAGACAACGCCCCCTACGTACAGTTACCCGCAGGCTTTGGCGTGGCCACCTCTACCATCAGGCACCAAAGCAGCCAGGTGCAAGGCTAAGCCCTATAGCCCCTAAAGTACCCGCAAAATTATTTATGCCAACACCGCCCCAAACCATTGAACAGCCCAAACAGGCGAGCTCTTCATGGCGCAAGTTTTTAATCAAACTAAAAAGCTGGGAGTACTGGCCCTTTAACCTGTTCTATGCCCCTATTTATTTCTATTGGGCCTGGTTAATGTTGAAGGCACGCAGCATTTTGTTCTTTACAGCCAGCAACCCTGGCATTGAAAATGGGGGCTTTCTGTTTGAATCTAAACACACCATTTTTAAAGGCATACCCAACCAATGGCTGCCCGCCACGTTTTTGGTGCAGCCCGGCCAGGCACAAACTACAATTGATGCCTTACTGGCCCAACAAAAAATAAGCTACCCGTTTATTGCCAAGCCCGACCGTGGCGAGCGCGGCTGGATGGTAGAAAAGATTGATACCCCAGCCCAACTGCAACAATACCTTGAGGTAATACAGGTGCCCTTTCTGGTACAGGAGTATGTTGACATGCCCATTGAAATGGGCGTGTTCTGGTACCGCTACCCCAACCAGCAACAGGGGCAGGTAAGCTCAGTGGTAATCAAGGCGCTGCTCACGGTTACCGGCAACGGCACCAGCACACTAGAGCAGCTGGTACTGGCCAATGACAGGGCCTACCTGCAATACGAGGCCCTGCAAGCGCGGTGGGCCAGCCAATGGCACCAGGTGGTACCCAAGGGCCAAGCCCTGTTGTTAATGCCCATTGGCAACCATTGCCGGGGCACAGCCTTTTTAAATGGTGAGGGTGTTATTAACAGCCAGCTGCATGCTGTTTTTAACCACATCAGCAACCATATTGAAGGGTTTTACTATGGCCGGTATGACATCAGGTGCAGCAGTATTGACGACCTGCACGCAGGCAAAAACATTCGTATTTTAGAGCTAAATGGCTGTGGGGCTGAGCCAGGCCATATATACCAGCCGGGCTATTCTATCTTTAAGGCCTACCGCGTGCTGCTGGCCCATTACCGGGCCATGTATAAAATTAGCGTCATGAACCACCAAAACGGCACCCCCTACATGACCTTTAAACAGGGCCTTGCCGTGCGCCAGCAAATGCGCCAGTACAATAAAGCCAACAAACGGTAAAGCCCCGAGCCCATGACCCCTCTTTTACACGGCACTTACCTGTTTTTTGTGGGCTTTGTTTTTAGCTTCATAGGCTCTATACCACCGGGTACGCTCAACATCAGCGCCCTGCAGCTGGGCATGCTGCACCGCATCAGGGCTGCGTTTTACTTTGCCCTGGCAGCCTGCCTGGTAGAGTATGTGTATGCCTTTGCCGCAGTCAGGTTTCAGGTGTACCTCACCACCAACAGCCAGTTTACCCTATGGTTCAAAGTCATATCGGGCAGTGTGATGGTGCTGCTGGGGGTGGTTAACCTCATGGCTAAGCCCAAACCCGAGGCACTAAACAAAAAGCAGCAAATTAAAGCAGGCTTTAAAAAAGGGGTGGCCCTTAGCGTAGCCAACCCCCTGGCCATACCCTTTTGGCTTATGGTTACCGCCTACCTGCAAAACAGCAACCTCATTACCCTTAGCAACAATACTGGTATTGCTATTTATGTGGCGGGCATCTCTGCGGGCACCTTTTTACTGCTGTTTTTAGTGGCCCTATTGTCTAAAAAGTTTGCCCACCTGTTTAAAAATACCCTGGTGGTTTACCGTTTACCAGGCGCGTTGTTTCTGGCAATGGGCCTTTATGCCTTCTTTTCCCTTTTATCATAAGGTGCTTTGACGGTACGCTGCCTTTTTCTAATTTGTCAACACTTAGTTATGCCCTGGGCATTGTTTCACCGTTATGAACCACATTTATGACCACCTTCAACCTACGCGTTTGCCTTTGTAACCTGTTACTTGTTGCTGCCACCCTGCTGGCATTTACCGCCTGCGAAACCATTGCCGAAAGGGGCAATGGCGTTATGACTACCGAAACGTACGACGTTGAGGCGTTCAGCAGAATAGATACCCGCGGCAACTACAGTATTGTGTTAGAAGAAGGCAATGAAGAGCAAGTAATAATTGAAGCTGATGAAAACCTGCAAGACTATATTACAGTACGGGTAAGCGGCAGCAAGCTCATTATTGAAAACGAAGAGCCTATTTTTAGCGAAGAGGGCATTACCGTTAGCATTACCTACAAAGCCATTAACGAGCTGTCGTGCGCTGGTGCCTCGGCCGTAAGTAACCGCAGTACTCTGCGCAGCAACGACCTTGAGCTGAAAATGAGCGGTGCCGGTGCCTTTGACCTGGACGTTAATACTGACTACCTGCGTATTGACATTTCTGGGGCAGGGGCCATTGACCTGGCCGGACAAACCGAAAAACTGGTGGCGCGCTTAAGCGGCGCAGGGGCATTGGGCGCTTTTGACCTCATTGCCGTCAATGCCGATGTAAACCTGAGCGGCATTGGCGCAGCAGAAGTTTTTGTTGAAGAAGAGCTGGAGGCCACCATTAGCGGCATTGGCGGCATTACCTACAGAGGCAACCCCAACATTCGCAAAAATGTATCTGGCGTGGGCGTGGTAGAGCGAGATTAACAGTTTTGCATAGTTTTTTGAATTCTTTATCGAATTCTCAGAACCTTTCGTGGCACCATCCGTTGAGATTCTTGTAAACAAGATGTTTTAACAGCTTCTTTTTACAAGTAAGGTTTAAGTATGCTACCGCTCCATTTAATTACTCGTTAAAAACAAATTATTGCCTCAGCCATGAAAGAAAATAAGGAACTCATCTTTACAATGAACGAATTAAATAGAATGTTGGTCAATATCATCGACATGAGTAAAGAATACGTCGAAGAGAACAAGGCCATCATTGACCCAGATTACAAGTCTAAAACCGTACTGTTGCCCTAAAGGCAACAACCCTTATTGGTTACTTATGGCTGCTTTTTAAACATTTAAAAAGCAGCCTTGTTATTTTAACCCCTCTGTAATTAAACCCTGCCCTACCACACACGGTTGGGCTACCAACCAAAACCTGCACCCCCCTTAACAGATTTTATTACCCACCAAAGTAAATTTTACTACCCACCAAAGCAGATTTTACTAACCACCCTACAACTTTTTACTAAGCACCACACGAGATTTTACTAAGCAGGCTACAACTTTTGTGGGTAGTAAAAAGTAATTGCTTAGGCCTATCTTAAGTAGGCCGCCGGTTGCCAGGATTAATAGCCTCATTATCAGGGCTAAACCAACCTGCACCCTGGGCAATTACCACTGCTTTGTAGCAGGCCCTGGCAAAACGTCAGTGGCGTTGCGTGCCACCCTCCCGGGCAAAAGCCCCAGGCATCTTAAAGCCAATTCATAATCTTAACTTAACCTGAGTGGCGGCTATAAAACGTGGAGGCTGCTACCTACTTTGGTAGGCAGTGGCTACCTTTATACCTCTTAAAGGTAAGCAGCTATGTTGAACGTATTTTCTAAACAAACTCTTTTTCAGCAGGTAGATAACAGCGGCCTGGTGGTATTCAGGGTAGTATTTGGCTTTTTAATTCTGGCCGAAGGCTGGGGCGCCATTGCCACCGGCTGGGTACACGAAACCTTTATTGAGCCCCAGTTTACCTTTACTTTTATGGGCTTTGAATGGCTCAAGCCCCTGCCCGGCAACGGCATGTACATTTACTTTGCCGTGATGGGCACCATGGGCCTGCTGGTTATGCTGGGCCTGTTTTACCGCTATGCCATTGTTAGCTATGGCATTATGTGGACGTGCGTGTACCTGATGCAAAAATCGCACTACAACAACCATTACTACCTGCTGGTGCTGCTGCTGGCTTTCATGGCCCTGATGCCCGCACACAAGTACTTTTCGTTAGACGTGCGCCTTAACCGCGTAAAACAGGCACTTACCTGCCCCCGGTGGTGCTATATTGTATTTATACTCAAGCTGTTTGTTGTGTATACCTACGCGTCGTTTTCAAAGGTGTATGACGATTGGCTGGTGGCCGCCCCCATTGAAAACTGGTTTCTGTATAAAAAAGACTACTGGCTTATTGGCCCCCTGCTGCAATACAAATGGGTGCACTATGCCGTGGCCTATGGCGGCATTTTGTTTGACGGCCTGGTTATACCCGCCCTGCTGTGGCGCCGCACCCGCTGGCTGGCCTTTGGCATAGGGCTGTTTTTTCACCTGTTCAACTCAGCAGTATTCCATATTGGTATATTTCCTTATATGATGATTGGCACCGCCGTGTTCTTCTTTCCGCAGGCGCAGGTGCGTGCCTTCTTTTTTAAGAAAAAGCCCCCGGTGCAGGTACAGCCTGTGCCCGCCAACTTTACGCTAAGCAGCCTGCAAAAAGTGGGTGTGGTGGCCTTTACCCTGTACTTTGCCCTGCAAATATTGCTACCTGTGCGGTACCACCTGTACAAAGGCAATGTACACTGGACGGAAGAGGGCCACCGCCTGGCCTGGAAAATGATGCTGCGCGCCAAATCAGGATCAGTATCGTTCGTGGTGAAAGACCCCGCCACCGAAAAGGTGTACGTGGCCCGCAACCGCGATTATGTAACGCCCAACCAGGACCGTAAAATGGCCGTACGCCCCGATATGATTTGGCAACTGGCCCAGCGCATTAAAAAAGACTACCAAGCCAATAAGGGCATTGCCAACCCACAGGTTTATATAAGAAGCCGCGCCCGGTTAAATAACCATAAGTACTACCCCCTGATTGACCCCGAAGTTGACCTTGGCAATGAACCCTGGCACCGCTTTAAGAGCCACCCCTGGATTACCAACCTGGCTGAAATGGAGGCTGCGGAGGCTGCCGAAGACCAGGCAAAGCCTACGCCACCTCCTGCCCAATAGGGTATTGCCGGTGCACCTGCCACTGCTGGCCATTGTGCCTTAACAGGGTAAGGTGTGCCGTACTAAACTGCAAGTACACCTGCTTTTGTTCAAACTGAGGCCACGCTTCATGAAAAGCAGCCTTTTTTAAATCACGAAAGGCAACCGTTACGTGGGGCTTAAAGGCCATGTCTTTGTAATTGCCATTAAACAGGTATAAATCACGCCGCATATGCCTTAGCAACCGGGCCTGCATGGCCGTGAGGCAGGGGTTATCTTCTACCTTTACATAAATTACCTTGGGGGCAAAAGCCCCAAAGCCGTTTAAGGTAAGCCGGCAGGGCTGGCACTGCCCGGCAAAGCTGGCTAATAGTTTATGCAGCAGCGGCTCTTTGCTTTCTTTAAATTTAAAGGGCATGTGCAGGGTAATATGCGGTGGCGAGCGCAAGGCTGCCCTGGCGCCATAGTGCTGGGCAAAATAGTGTTTGTAAGCCATTAATTGCTCAATGGCTGCTGCCGGGGGCAGTATGGCTATAAAGTATAAATGTTCAGTGCTGTTATTCATCATGTAAACCCTGCAATAATGAGCAAAGCCCCTTCATACGGTTTCTGCACATTTGGCAGTATATTGTGCATTCGTTAACTTAAAACCAGTATATGCAAGAATATGCCCGTTCTGGATTACACTGCTGCATGAACCAATATAAACATTCTTTGCTGATACTGGTCTGGCTATTGCCATTGGCAATGGCCTGTAGCAGTGGCAATAAAGGCGAAGTTACAGCACAAACCAATGCTTTTAAACCATATGAGTGGTTGCTGGGCAGCTGGCAAATGGCCCAGCCCCAGCGTGGCAGGGTACTTTACGAAACATGGCAGCGCCAGGCACATGATGTGTTTACGGCCACTGCCTTTGCGGTTAACCAACAGGGCGATACCACCAGTGTAGAACGGCTCATGCTGCGCCGCTTTGTTGATGGCATTTACCTCACGGCTGAGGTGGCCCATAACAACAAGCCCATTGAGTTTAAGTTAACCTCTACCAATAACCAGCACCTGGTTTTTGAAAACCCCAGGCACGACTTCCCTAAAACAATCACCTACCAACGTGTGGGGCCCAACAAAATACTGGCCACCGCCATTGGCGATAACAATAAGATAGAGTACAAGTATAACCGGCAGCAATAATTACAACACGTATGACCAAGCAACTTTTTAATGCAGCAGCAAGGCTATTTTGCCTGCTATTTATGATTACCCTGTTGGGCCTGCCCCAAGCTACCCTGGCACAAGATAAAAAGAAGGCTACCATAGCCGATAAAACAGCCGAAATGACCGCCTACGAGGGGTATTTTACTTTTTATTGGGACGAGCCTCAGGGCAAAATCTGGCTGGTGATTGACCGGTTTGACCAGGAGTTTTTGTATGTAAACTCGCTGGCTGCAGGCGTAGGCAACAACGATATTGGCCTTGACCGGGGGCAGCTGGGCAGTGAGCGCATTGTAAAGTTTACACGCTCAGGCCCAAAGGTGCTGCTGGTGCAGCCCAATTACGATTACCGCGCCCAGAGCAATAACACCGACGAGCGCGCCTCAGTAGCACAGGCCTTTGCCCAGTCGGTTTTATGGGGGTTTAAAGTAGCTGCTGAAGAAGACGGCAAGGTACTGGTAGATGCCACTACCTTTTTGCTGCGCGATGCCCACGGCGTGGCCCGCAGGCTGGCCGCCATGAAAGAGGGCAGCTATAAGGTAGATGCCAGCCGCTCGGCCATATACCTGCCCATGACTAAGGCCTTCCCTAAAAATATTGAGTTTGAAGCCACCATTACTTTAACAGGCAGGGCCACAGGCCGCCTGTTGGGTACGGTAGTGCCCAGTACAGAGGCAGTAACGGTACGGCAGCACCACTCGTTTGTTGAGCTGCCTGATGCTGGCTACGAGCCCCGTGTGTTTGACCCCAGGGCAGGGTACTTCCCTTTGGAATATGCTGATTATGCCACGCCCATTGAAGAGTCAATTCACAAACGGTTAATTTACCGCCACCGCCTCAAAAAGAAAAACCCCAGGGCCGCTGTAAGTGAGGCCGTTGAACCTATTGTATATTATGTTGACCGTGGCGCGCCTGAACCCGTACGCTCGGCATTAATAGAGGGGGCCATGTGGTGGAACCAGGCCTTTGAAGCTGCCGGCTATAAGAACGCCTTCAGGGTAGAGCTGCTACCCGAAGGGGCAGACCCTATGGATGTGCGCTACAATGTAATACAGTGGGTGCACCGCTCTACCAGGGGCTGGTCGTACGGGTCGTCAGTGTCAGACCCACGCACCGGCGAAATTATTAAGGGCCATGTAAGCCTGGGTTCACTCAGGGTACGGCAGGATTTTCTGATTGCCACCGGCCTGTTGCTGCCTTATGCTGATGGCAATAAGGTGCCAGACGATATGCTTGAAATGGCCCTGGCCCGCCTGCGCCAGCTATCGGCCCACGAGGTAGGCCATACCCTGGGGCTGGCCCATAACTTTGCCGCCAGTGTTAACGGCAGGGCATCGGTCATGGACTACCCACACCCCCTGGTACAGCTTGACAGGAAAGGCAATATTGACCTGAGCAAAGCCTATGACAATAAGATTGGTGCCTGGGATAAGGTAACTATTGCCTATGGCTACCAGGATTTTGCCAAGGGCACCAACCAGACCAAAGCACTCAATACTATTTTAACCCAGGCACAACAAAAAGGCCTGCGGTTTATTAGCGACAGCGATGCCCGCCCCCAGGGTGGGGCCAATGCCCATGCCCATTTGTGGGACAACGGCAAAAACGCTGCCGAAGAGCTGACCCGTATGATGGCCATCAGGCAAAAGGTGCTGGCCAACTTTTCAGAGCGAGCCATCAGGAATGGGCAGCCCCTGTCGTTAATTGAAGAGGCCATGGTGCCCATTTACCTGTTTCATCGCTACCAGGCCGAAGCAGCCGTAAAGCTGGTAGGCGGGCTTGAGTACAGCTACGCCACCCGTGGCGACCAGCAAACCCCCGTGGTAATTGTTAGCCCAGACCAGCAAGAGCAGGCCATTACAGCCCTGCTGGCCACGCTAAGCCCTGAGGCACTGGCCCTGCCCGAGCAGCTGCTGGCCAAGCTGCCGCCACGTGCTTTTGGCTACCCCCGCACGCGTGAAACATTTCAATCGCGCACAGGTGTAGCGCTAGATGCCCTGGGCCTGGCCGAAACAGCTGCCAACCTGCCCATTAGCCTGTTGCTACACCCACAACGGGCAAGCCGCCTGGTGGAGTACCACGCACGCGAAGCCAGCTACCCCGGTTTTGACGAGGTGGTAGACCAACTGGTTGATTATACCTGGAAGGCCGAACGCCAGGCCGGCTACCAAGGTGAAATACAGCGGGTAACCGAGCAATTGGTGTTGCAGCACCTGCTGGCCCTGGCCACCAACCAACGTGCCTCCAACCAGGTGCGGGCCATTAGTGCCTTGAAGCTCATTAACCTGCAAAGCTATGTGCAGCTACAACTGCAAAATGCACAGGATGTGGCCCATGAAGCACACCTGCGCTATGCTGATATGCTCATTAACCAGTACCTGAAAAACCCAACGCTAAAACTAAGCACCAGCCCGCTGAACCCGCCAGATGGCTCGCCTATTGGTGCCACCGAGGCTACTGGTTTCCACAACGCCTGTACCCAGCACTAAGCCATGGCAACTACACCTAACGCCCAGTACTGGGTGCAGCACCTGGGCATGCAAAGCCACCCAGAGGGTGGGTATTTTAAAGAGGTATACCGGGCCGAGGTAACCCTGCCCCGGCAGGGCCTGCCCCAGTACTTTAACGGGCCGCGCCCGGCCTGCACTTCTATTTACTTTATGCTTGAGGGCACACAGTTTTCGGCCTTTCACCGCTTTAAGTCAGATGAGGTTTGGCACTTTTATGCAGGCACCTCCCTTACCCTGTATGTGTTGCAAGCCAATGGTACTGTGCAAGAGCTACTGGTAGGCAACAACCCGGCCCAGGGCGAAAGCCTGCAGGTGGTGGTGCCCGCCGGGGTGTGGTTTGGCGCCAGGGTAAACCAGCCCAATTCATACGCGCTGGTGGGCTGCACTGTGGCACCAGGGTTTGATTTTGCAGACTTTGAGCTGGCCCAACGCCAAAACCTGTTGCAAACATATCCGCAGCATCAGGCGTTAATTACTTCACTAACCAGAATAACCAACTGAACTAACCATACAAACCGATGCGGAAGATAATAGGCAGATTTCTGTTGTTTACCTTACTACTGGTACTGGTACTGGCAGCTGTGGTGCTGTACAATACCTTTACTTTAAAAGGGCCACAAAGGCCTGAGTTTACCCAGGTAACCATACCTGTGCCAGAGGCTGCCGCACAACACCTGGCGCAGGCCGTACAGCTGCCCACCATATCTTACACTGAACCTGAAAAGTTTGACTCGGTGCCATTTATTGCCCTGCATCAACTTTTTGCCACTACCTACCCGCTGGTTGATTCATTACTTACCAAAGAAACTGTTAGCCAGTATTCACTACTGTATACCTGGCCAGGTACCGACCCGGCACGCAAGCCCGTGGTGCTGATGGCCCACCTTGATGTGGTACCCATTGAAGAGGCCACCAAAAACGAGTGGCAAACCAACCCGTTTAGTGGGTTAATTGAAGAGGGGTTTATCTGGGGCCGGGGCACCTTAGATGATAAAGTGAGCGCCGTAGCCATTTTAGAAGCCATAGAAATGCTGCTACAGCAGGGCTTTAAGCCCCAGCAAACTATTTACCTGGCGTTTGGCCATGATGAAGAGATTGGCGGCCGAAAAGGCGCCGTAAAAATTGCAGAACGGTTAAAGAAAAAAGGTATAGAGGCAGCGTTTGTGCTTGACGAGGGCGGCATTATTGCCAATGGCTTAATACCGGGTATTAACGGCAACGTAGCCATGATAGGCATTGCAGAAAAAGGCTATATGTCAATAGAGCTGGAAGTGAATATTCACGGGGGCCACTCGTCAACTCCGGCGCAGGAAAGTGCCATAAGCGTGTTAACCACAGCGGTAAATAAGCTGAACACCACCCCACTGAAGCCCCGCATTTCAGAACCTGTTAACTTATTTTTAGGGGCTTTGGGCCACCGCATGCCGTTTGAGGTTAAAATGGCCGTAGCCAACCGCTGGCTGCTTGAAGGGGCCATAATGAGTGCCTACGCGGCCTCGCCAGGGGGTAATGCCTCAGTACGCACTACCACAGCAGTTACCATATTAGAAAGCGGCGTTAAAGATAATGTAATGCCCGCTGTAGCCAAAGCCACTGTTAATTTCAGGATTTTGCCAGGCGAAACTACCCTCACTACGCTTGACCAGGTGCGAGCCATCATTGCCGATGAGCGGGTAAAGGTTACCACCACCGGGCATATTAACGACCCCTCGCCAGTATCTGGTGCCTATGGCAGCACCGGTTATGATGCCATTGAAAAAGCGGTGTATCAGGTGTTTGAAGATATTGACGCGGCCCCCTCATTAACCGTAGCCACGACTGATGTGCGGCACTATACAGAAGTATCCCCCAACCTGTACCGGTTTTTGCCCATACCACTTACCGATCAGGACCTGCCCCGAATACATGGCATTAATGAACGAATTGCTATTGAAGATTTTAATGGCTGCATCAGGTTTTACTACCAGTTAATGCAAAACCTCAACAATACCAATTAATTCTTCAGGCGGTAAATATTAATGGTTTGCCCCACTTTCAGTTGGGCATCATAAAGGCCGTTCACTTCAATTAACAGCTCTTCAGGCAGGCTAAACTTCTCTGCCAGGCTTTCTATGGTATCGCCCCTTTTCACTTTGTACAGGGTGTAGCCTTTGCCTGTTAGCACCTGCTTGTCAAATACCAGGTGTGACGGTACCCGGTTGTCTGGCACAATGGGCAGGCGCACGGGGGCGTAGGCTTTCAGGGCATTGTTGGTGGCATACCCATTAAGGCGTTTAATTTCATCTACCGTAATGTTAAAGGCCCTTGACAGGCTAAACAGGGTAGTTTGGGGCTTAACTATATAGGTGGTGTATTTGGGGCTGTATTGTATGCTATTGCCTTTTAGTAAAAACTCAACACGGCGGTTTAGCTGCCGGCCATATACGGTACTATTGTTAGCGGCCGGGCTGGCCTTACCCTTGCTGTTAATTACAATGGCTGTACGGTCAATACCCTTACCCACCAGATAATCAAACACAGCGCGGCCGCGCTTTTCGCTCAGGGCCAGGTTGTACTGGTCAGTCCCTGTAAAATCAGTATAAGCATACAGCTCAATTTGCATATTGGGGTTTACTTTAATGAGCTGGTTCAGCTCATCAAGCACTATGCGGCCTTCACTTCTTAGCTGGTGGGCGTTCAGGTTAAAGTATACATTATCAAACTGTATTTCAGTAACCAGGGCATTGCTGCCGGTAACCTTTAAGTCTCTTATAAAATACCTGGCCTCTGTACTTGAGCGCTGGCTCTTATCTTCAGCAATAATGCGGTAGCTTTCTTTGCCGGGCAGGTTCAGGTAGCGAAAGCTGCCATCCTGGTTGGTGGTGGTAATCTTAATCACCTCATCGCCATTGTTAAGCAGGGGTATCTCAATACCTGCCGCCGGCTTGCCCGTTTTCAGTTCAATCAGTTGCCCAGTAACAGTAATGTTATCATAACCAGCCGCATTGTAAGCATTAATGCGGGCTACAATATCAGTCTGTTTAATTTCTTTCAGGTCAATAGCAATATCGTCACTAATAATTCTGCGGCTGCCCTTACGTAAAGAGGCCAGATTGTTTACCCTTGTTTTGCCGCTGGCGTTCAGGTTCTGGTAATAGCGGGCGTCACCGCTGTTTAAGCTGGGCTTGCCATTATCAACCTTACCATCAGCCAAAAGCACAATAATACGGTTTACGCGTTCACGCTTTTGGGGCGCCATGTGCTGGTAATAACTTTTATCTTCATTATTATAATACCCTTCGCGCACATCGTCACTATCAGCATTAAAGTAGCGGGCCAGTCTCTTTATGCGGTCGCGCTCACTCTTGGGCAGCTTCTGGTAATAGTCTACATCTTTATTAAGCAGGCTGGGGTCGTCTTCATACTGGTCAAGCACCATGCGTGTACCCACTAACCGGTCTATTCGCTTTTTCTCATTATCAGGCAGACTTTTGTAATAATCAATATCTTCCAGGGTAACATTTACGGCCACCGGGTCAAGGTCCTGGCGAGGCACATCTGTACTGGGGTCATCGCCGGGGTTGTCAACAGGGTCGGTATCTGCCAGTGGGGGTTCAGGAACCACGGCCTTTTTGGGGTCATCAGCAGCAGGGTCAGGGTCAACCAGGGCCAGCACCCCGTCGTCACTTTCATTCTTTAAGTGAAACGCCTTGGCCATATTGGCTATATACCCTTTTGCCTCAGCAGGCAAAGCGTTGTAATAACTTTTATCGTTATCATTCAAGTTGGTCAGGCCAGAGGCAATCAGGCGGTTT
>CAZXTW010000101.1:7244-12710 GCA_964643525.1 uncultured Roseivirgaceae bacterium | reverse complement strand
GCCTCTGCCTGGGTCAGGGCAAGCCCCCGTTCATTAAGCTGGCGCTCATCTGCAGCAGTAAATAAGTTATCCATGGGCTGCCTGCGGTTCAACTAAACTTACCCCGCTGCCTAAGGTTACCTCATATACGGCTGGCGTAATTTTGTACTGTTGGTAATAGGCCTGGCAAGCCTGCTCAGTGTATTGGGCTGTACTTTCTTGTTTTATGATGTGCAGCACACAGCCGCCAAAACCGCCTCCCATCATTCTGGCACCTAATACCTGTTGGCTGTTTTTGGCCAAAGCAACAAGCGCATCAACCTCTGGGCAGGTAATTTCATAAAGGTTTTGCATACCGGCATGCGCTTCATACAACAACTGCCCAGCCCTGGTTGCGTTGCCTTGCTGCAAGGCATGTGTCATGGCCAGTACACGCTGGTTTTCTTCAAACACGTACTGCAGCCGTTTTTGTATCAGGGGCGTTAGCCGGTGCCTGTATTGATTAAATAGTTGAACCGGTACGGCCCGCAGGCTGCTGAACCGCTGCCCACTAAGCTGTTGTAGTTGTTGTACACCCGTTTCACACTCCTGCCTTCGGGCATTGTAATCAGAGTTGACCAGCTGATGTTTAACGCCTGAGTTAATCAATAGTAAACGGTACCCAGGCAGCTTAAAAGGTACCGACTGGTAAGTAAGCGTTTGACAATTGAGCTGAATAAGGTGGCTATCCTGGCCAAATAGTGAAGCAAACTGATCCATAATGCCGCATTGCAACCCGGTAAAGTACTGCTCGGCAGCCTGCGCCAGCTTGGCCAGGTGTAGCCTGCTCATGTTCAGACTCAACAGCTGATGCAGGCCAAAGGCCAACCCAGCTACCAGTGCTGCCGATGATGACAGCCCGGCCCCCAGTGGTATATTGCCCCCAAAGGCACAAACAAACGGAGGCACTGACACACCCTGCTGCTCAAAACAGGCCACTACCCCTGCCACATATTGTGACCAGGGCTGGTGTTGTTGAGGCACCACAGTTGTGCCAGCCTGCCATTGCCAGGTTTGGCTGTAGTTGGCTGCATATACAATGGTTTGGTTGCTGGCTGCAAGGCCAAAGGCCAGGTAAAGCGCTTTGTTAATGGCCCCAGGCAGTACGTAACCCTGGTTATAGTCAGTATGCTCGCCAATTAAGTTAATGCGGCCGGGGGCCCGCACCATAAATTTGGGGGGCTGCCCAAACTGCCCTTCAAAGGCTGTGGCTATGTTATTACTTACCATAGGCTAAAAATAGGTAATAGTCTCTTTAGGGAGCACCACATTTTCAATATCAGAGGGGTTCGGTTTTGCACATTTTAGTTATTTTTAGTCAAAATAACCAAAACGCCTGGCAGCTATCTACCTAAGCTAAGCCAACTGAATTTTAAACAGCTGAACTACATGGAGCAAGAAGAAGTATTTTTTGCTGAAGAGGGGTACTACCACCTGAGGCACCTCACTAACGAACAAGCGCCCCTATTTAAGATTGACGGCAATTATATGTTTTTTTTGCAGCGGCTTAAAAAGTTTACCGAACCTGTTGTTGACCTGTACGCTTATTGTTTGTTGCCACAGCATTTTCATCTGGTGGTACATGTGCATGACCGTGAAACTGTTTTTAATTATTTTCTTGAGCAATATCCAGAGGCCAGTATGGCAGATTTTTCTGTGCATTCCATAGTCATGGCCCAACTTAACCAGGTTTTAGAGCAATACACACAGGCCTACAACCGCATGTTTAAGCGCGAAGGGGTACTTTTTACCTCCCCCCCTACTTTAGAGCACCTTACTACACCTGATGCCGTTTGCGAAGCCATACAATACGTGCACTTTAACCCGGTACAGCATGGTGCAGCAGACGCCCCGCGAGACTGGAAAAACAGCTCTTTTAATGATATTGTGCGTGAAAACCGCACCTTTAAAGCTGGCGACCAGGTATTGGCATTGTTTGGCAATAAAGACACTTTTATTGAAAGCCACCAGCAGCCCCCACAAGCACAATTTTTAAACAGGCTAACATATTAAGGGCCCTGGGCCGTCATTATGATTAACTCTGAGCCATTGGCCGGAACTCAGCATGGTGAACTTATGTATACTATTGATTAAACATATACCTTGCTAAGCATACAATTGATGGCTGGCTGCAATGTGGCCTTTCAATTGTCATGATCCGTAGTATTTTTGCTACTCAATGTGCTTCCAGTTTTGAATCATAACCCCAATAACCATGAATAACAGAAGGTTTTTACCCATCATTATTACAGTAGTAGTGGTATTGTTGTTGTTGCTGTACATGGGCAATAACATTTTTATCATATTAAAGCCCGGTGAGCGAGGCATTTTGTTTAAGCGACTAACCTCTGGTCTTGACAAAGAAACCATTTACAGCCCTGGGCTTAACATTATTGCCCCCTGGAACGAAATGTTCATTTATGATGTACGGGAGAATAAGGTGGAAGAGAAAATGGATGTGTTAGATAAGAATGGCTTGACCATTGCTATTGATGTTTCAGTGCGTTTTCACCCTGTATATAATCGTATAGGTGTATTGCACGAAACATTTGGTGAAGATTATGTGCAGCGGTTGGTCATACCGGAGGTGCGCAGTACAGTACGGAGAGTAATTGGGCAATATACGGCAGAAGAAATATACTCTACCAAAAGGGCTGAAGTAGAGGTGAAAATTATTGAGGAAACAGACGTTACTCTGAAGAATGAAAACAATAATATTCAGATGAAGGCCCTGCTTATTAGAAATATTGTATTGCCAGATAAGATTAAAAGTGCCATTGAAAATAAGCTTACCGCCCAGCAAGAAGCTTTAGCAATGGAATATGTTAAAAAGAAAGAACTTGAAGAAGCTGAGCGTAAGCGCATAGCCGCCCAGGGTGAGGCCGACGCCAATAAGATTATTAATAATAGTCTGACCAACGAATTGTTAAAAATGAGGGGCATTGAAGCCACTACAAAACTGGCCAACTCGCCCAATTCTAAGGTGGTGGTTATTGGTAGCGGAGGCGATGGTTTGCCCTTGATATTAGGCAATAACTAAAGGCAATATACGCATGGCAAAGACCTTTATGAAACACATGGCCCGCAAGCAATTGGCATGATGGTGTAAAGGTTTTTTTCCATGGTTATTTTAACTATTTTCGCTTGCGATCAAAAAAACAGAACCTATTAATTCACTTCAACAAAAAAGCTATTCAACCCTATGTCAAATGTAGCTGAAATTAAGATAGACGATAAGGTGTATGAACTGCCCATTATCGAAGGCACAGAAAACGAAAAAGCCATCGATATAAGCAAACTACGCAGCAGCAGTGGCATTATTACCATTGACCCAGGCTTCAAAAATACTGGCAGCACCAAAAGTGGTATCACATTCTTGAACGGAGAGCAAGGGATATTGCGCTATCGCGGCTACACCATTGAAGAACTTACCGCAAAATCATCATTTCTTGAAGTAGCCTACCTCATTATTTACGGTGAGCTACCTACCAAAACTGAGTTTGAAAACTTCATGAATAAAATTGTGCACCACACCATGGTGCATGAAGATATTAAGAATATTCTTGATGGTTTTCCTTCTTCCTCGCACCCAATGGGCGTGCTGTCATCAATTATTTGTTCATTGACTGCCTTCTACCCTGAGTCGTTAGACCCTAACCGCTCAGCAGAAGCAGTTGACCTGAGCATTATCAGGGTGCTTTCAAAAATTACCACTATTGCAGCCTGGTCTTACAAAAAAGAGGTGGGCCATCCGTTTATTTACCCTGATAACAGCCTTGATTACTGCTCTAACTTCTTAAAGATGATGTTTGCCCTACCGGCAGAACAGTATGAAGCTGACCCGGTTGTTGCAGACGCCTTGAATAAGCTGCTAATTTTGCATGCTGACCACGAACAAAACTGCTCAACAGCTACAGTAAGAGTAGTGGGTTCATCACAGGCGAGCCTGTATGCTTCAATATCAGCTGGCATTAATGCCTTATGGGGGCCCTTACATGGTGGTGCCAACCAGGCAGTAATTGAAATGTTAGAGAATATTAAAGCTGACGGTGGAGACATTAATAAGTATCTGGCGAAAGCGAAAGATAAGGAAGATCCATTTAGACTAATGGGCTTTGGCCACCGTGTGTACAAAAACTTTGACCCACGTGCGCGCATCATCAAAAAATCGGCTGATGAGGTGCTGAGCAAAATGGGGATTAACGACCCTGTACTTGAAATTGCCAAAGGCCTGGAAGAAGCAGCTCTGAAAGATGATTACTTTGCTGAGAGAAAGCTTTACCCCAATGTAGATTTCTATTCTGGCATTATTTACCGTGCCATGGGCATACCTACTGAAATGTTTACCGTGATGTTTGCCATTGGCCGCCTGCCTGGCTGGATTGCCCAATGGAAGGAAATGCGAGAAAACCGTGAGCCAATTGGCCGCCCACGCCAAATATACACTGGGTATACTGAGCGTAAGTACGTGCCTATTGATGAGAGATAAGCTCCCTCAAATAATTATAGAAGGCTGGCCTACAAAGGCTAGCCTTTTTTGTTGCCCTTTTGTTGTATGGCCTGCTGCTTGCGCCTGCCTTTAGCCAATAGCTTTTTGCGTACAGGCATAATTAACCCCGGGAAAGCACTAACCAGCTTGGCTGTAAAGCCCCTGGCGGTAGGTACTAAAGCCTCTAACGGGCGCCTACGCAGTACTTTTACAATGCAGGCCTCCAGCTCGCGTACGGTTAGTACCTTATTACCTGAAAAGGCCAGGGCGGCGTGCCGCTCATGGTACATAGATTCAAACATGGGCGTTTGCACCACATCAGGGCATATACAGGTAACCCCTACCCCACTTTCGGCAAGTTCTTGTGCTACTGCCAATGTATAGCCCCTTACTGCAAATTTTGATGCTGAATACAACGCCAGCCCAGCAATAGGAGCTACCCCGGCCAATGAGGCTATGTTAATGATATGCCCAGCACCCTGCTGCACCATAATGCCTGAGGCGGCACGGGTGCCATAAATCACCCCCTTTACGTTTACATCAAGCAATTGGTTAATTTGCCTATCAGTATAATCTGCCGAAAAAGCCGTATATAAAACGCCCGCGTTGTTAATGACAACATCTAACCGGCCCCACTGTTGTGTTATTTTTTGTACGACCTGCCGCCAGGCTTCAGGGTTGGTCACATCTAGCCGTTCAAGCATTACCTGAACACCTTCAGGCATTGTTGCATGCTGAAAAGCAGTGGCAAGCTGATCTGCCTCAATATCAGTAGCTACCACCGAGTAGCCCCTCTGTAGCAGGGCATGTGCCAAATGCAGGCCAATGCCGCTGGCACAACCTGTGATAAGAATGTTAGGCATACCTATTATCTTTATTGCAGTATACGGCTAATGCCAGCAATAAAGCAAGCAGGTACTGCAAAACAACCAGCAATGACAGCAACTAAATTTAATGCT
>CAZXTW010000101.1:0-7144 GCA_964643525.1 uncultured Roseivirgaceae bacterium | reverse complement strand
AAAGCAAGCAGGTACTGCAAAACAACCAGCAATGACAGCAACTAAATTTAATGCTTTCTGAATATGGTATACAACCAGCCAATGCCCATCACTGCCGCCAATACCAACGTGATGATTGAAAAAACAGATAGCCCATACCACTGGGGGGCTTCTTGACTGGCAGGCGAGAGGTTAAAAAGGGCTGCTGCAATGAATAAAGCCCCAAACATAAAGGCAATAGATACTTTGGTGGTTGCACGCCTTAATGATTGTGCCAGGGGTTCTAAACCAGTGTTGTGAATGCGCAATTGCAGTGTACCCTTTCTGATGTTCTTGAGTATTTCTTTCGTATCAAACGGCAGGCTAGAAAAAAGCCCCAGCAATTGGGTAAGCGTAAAGGTAACATCAGAGCTAATATTGCCCCAAGAGTACTGTTCTTTAACCAGCCGCGTGCCATAGGGCTGTACAAACTCAAACGTTTTAAACTCAGGGTGTATGTTTTTACCTATGCCTTCAAGAATTACCATGGCGCGCAATATCAAGAAAACGCTGCCCGGCACCTTTAGTTTGTATTGATAGATAATACGCTGCAAGGCAGTGGCCAGGTCTGACATATTTAATTCTTCAACATCTAAAGAGGCAAAGTCTTCTATCACTTCATTTAAGTCATACTCAAACTTGCGCATGTCGTCAATGTCGCTCTCAATGGCCAGCCGCCTGAAGTTCAAGGCCATACTGCGGGCATCAAGCTTGGCCATGCTAATAAATATACCGGCAAAGGCATACTTGTCTTTTTTCATAAGTTTGCCCACCATGCCAAAATCAATCAGGCAAATGGTGCCATCGTGGCGCACCAGTACATTGCCCGGGTGTGGGTCTGCATGAAAATAGCCGTTTTCAAATATTTGCGACAGGTATATGTCCATGCCCTTTTCGGCCAGCCGCTTGGGGTCAAGCCCCCACGACTGTAGCGTATCAACATCAGTAATTTTACAGCCCCTGATCAGCTCCATAACCAGTATGCTGTCTGTTGAAAGCTTCTTATGTACAGCCGGCACATAAAAGTCAGACCGGTGCTGATAATAATTTCTGAACTGCTCCATGTTGCGGGCCTCGTTGCGGTAGTCAAGCTCGCGCTGCATGGTACGCTCAAAAACGGTAATAATGTCTAAAGGGTTTAATAAGCCCTGGCGTTTAAAATAGTTTTCAGTTAGCTTAAAAAAGTCTTTGATTAGCGTCAGGTCAGTTTCAACCAGTTGCCTTGCTTTTGGGCGCATAACCTTGACTACTACCTCTTCACCTCCAATTAAGCGGGCCCTGTGCACCTGGCCCAATGATGCTGAGCCAATGGGCTTTTGGTCAAAATATTCAAAAGTAGCCTCTAATGGCTGGCCTGTTTCCTGCTCAATAATGGCCTTAGCTTTTTCATACTCAAACGGGGGCACATTGTTTTGCAGGCGCTCAAGCTGTTTGATTAAGGGTTCGGGCAGTACATCAGGCCGGTTGCTAATGATCTGGGCCAGCTTTACAAAAGTGGGGCCCAGGTCTTCAAGCACCATACGCAGCCGTTCATAGCGGCTGTACTCAAATACAGGGCGGTTTTCACGCAACCAGCTAAGGCGTGTTTGCCGGGGCACCAGCTTGCGTAAGGGGGTGGTAGATACTATTTCTTCAAAGCCGTACTTGAGTAATATACTCACTACCCCCTGTATGCGTGAAATATTCTGAAAAGTGCGCTTGAAAAACATGCCCGGCTTATTACGGTTTACAACTACCTTGTATTTGACTAAACAACAGGATTTGACTAAACAACTGGCAGTTCAATTAACAACTGATGCCCCTGAAGGCCTTTAGTAAGTGTGAAATAACCTAAAATAGGCCAAACAAACAATATGGTAACAACCTGTTTGAACAGAAAATGCCAGGGCTGTACTAACAACAACACCTGGCATTTTTATGAGTGCTACACCCTGTTAGGGGCGGCATGGTTCATTACTTGTCTTCTTTAGCAGCAGCTGCTTTGGTAGTTTTTGCAGCAGTGGTTTTAGTTTTAGTAGTGGTAGAACCGCCAACTTTCTCTTCTAAAGTGGCCACACGCTGCCTTAACTCTTCAATTTCTTTGTTTTTAGTCAAGCTGAACTTGTTGAAGGTTTCTTCAACCACTTTTTTCAGTGATGACTCAAACTCGTCTTTCTTGGCCTCAGTTTTCTTGAAAAAGTCATCAACGATTTTCTTACCTTCTTCAGTGCTGATTTTATTTTCGTCAACCAGCTTGTCAATGCTTTTCTGTAACTTCTCGGCAGTGAGTGATACCAGACCTACGCCGGTATACACAAATTTCTTGAATAAATCTTCCATAATATGAATTGCTATAATTGGTTACTTATCTTAAATACCCTACCTTTGATTCTGTAGAGCAACAATTTGTTATGCATGCATACTAAATTGATGATGCAATTATACGAGGCTTTATGCTCTTAACCAAACTTTTTGGATACTTTTATGTAACCTCAATGTTAATTTTAACATCTAGCACCCAAAAAACACTTCAAACTGCCATTTTTTAGATAGTTTTGACGCCATGGCAGGCATTGAATTGTTGCAAGCCACTAACCATTGCTCTTAACCATGTCAATTACGCTTTACCTCTTTCCGGTATTCTCGTCGCTTATTGGTTGGGTTACCAACTTTATTGCAGTGAAAATGCTGTTTTACCCACGCCATGAAAAAAACTTTGGTCTGTTTAAGTTGCATGGCGTGTTTCCTAAGCGGCAAGCTTTGCTGGCCCAACGCCTGGGGCGGGTTGTTGCCAATGAGCTGCTTTCAGTCGAGTCAATCCAGGCCCACGTCCATAACCCCGAAACCATGGATGAACTGAATGAAACAATTAAAACAGAAACCGAGCATTACTTGCGCGAAAAGCTGGCCACTATTCGCATACCCTTGATTGCGTCTATCATTGACGACAAACGGCTGGTCCAAATACAAGGTGTAATGATTAAAGAAATTGACAAGTTCATTCCTAAAATCATGGATGGGCTTTCGCAAAAAATAAGCACCCTTGATGTTGAAGCCCTTGTAGCAGAAGAAGTGAAGAAGTTTGATGCCCTAAAAATTGAAAAGCTAATAAAAGGTATATTGAATAAAGAGTTGCATTTTATTGAGCTGGCTGGGGCCGTTTTAGGCTTCATCATAGGCCTGGTGCAAACGCTACTAATTGCTAACATACAATAACATCTGTTAGTTAAGGTATGCACCTTTGCATGCAAGGGCTTTTTCCTTATATTGTACGGCAATAATCCAAGAATATAACCCGAATCCACATGCTTATACCAAGTCTATTATTAAAACAGCTCTATACCAGAGGCAGTTTGAAAAATGTTGAACAAGGTGTTCAATTCTCTATTAAGAACAGACTTAAAGACGCACAAATAAGCGAGATCCACAAAGTTAAAATAGGTGACCATGATATACCGCTAGACAAGATCACCCTTGACTTGGGCGAAGGCAACAGACTGGGCACCGCCGATATCTCTAAGAGTAATCCTGTTGACTTTCCGTTGCGCAAAACGGTTAACATTATTGCAAACATTGATAAGTTGGCCGAAGGCAAATACGATGTAGAGATATCTGTAAACTCATCGCCCTTTGGAAAGCTGAAGTTTAAGGTGGAAGATGGGTTAACCAAGGTAAACGAAACGGTAACCAAAATACCCCGTGATGATATGGACGATTACGGGGAGGAAGCCATTAAAACCAGGCAGAAATTTGTTGAAGAGTTTACCGGCGCCAAAATTAACCACATTGCCAACTACTCTTTTGACCCCCATATATTACAAGGTAATGTTGAGCACTTTACCGGGGTGGCACAAATACCTATTGGATTTGCAGGCCCACTTACAGTGCATGGCGAACATGCCAAAGGTGAATTTATAGTGCCCATGGCTACAACAGAAGGTACACTGGTGGCCTCATACAACAGGGGCATGAAAGCCATTAACCTTTCTGGTGGTGTGCGCTGTACCATTTCTGGCGATGCCATGCAACGCGCCCCCGTGTTTATTTTTGAGCATGCCGCCGCCGCCAGAGATTTTGTAGAGTGGGTTAAAGCCAACTTTAAGAAAATTGCTGAAGAAGCAGAAGCTACCACCAGTGTGGGTAAACTGCTGTATATTGATGATTACCTGGCCAGTAAGTTTGCTTACCTGCGTTTTAACTATAAAACGGGTGATGCTGCCGGCCAGAACATGGTGGGAAGGGCTACTTTTGCGGCCTGTAGCTGGATACTGGATAATTATAAAGACCATAAGGTGGCTAATTTTTACCTTGAGTCAAACCTGGCCACTGATAAAAAAGCTTCGCAGGTAAATGTGATGCATACCCGTGGTAAAAGGGTTACTGCAGAATGCACACTGAAGCGTGACGTGCTGCGCAATTATATGCGCGTTGACCCCAAGCAATTGGCTTACCACAACCAGGTAGCCAATGTGGGTACCATTCTTTCTGGTGCTAACAACAACGGCGCACACTCTGCCAACGGCATAACGGCTACCTTTATTGCTACCGGGCAGGATGTTGCCAACGTATCTGAATCATCTGCAGGCATTTTCTTCTCTGAAGAAACGCCTGAAGGCGATCTGTATATTTCAATTACCATACCATCACTAATTGTAGCTACATACGGTGGTGGGGTTGGCCTTGCTACCCAACGCGAATGCCTGGAGTTAATGGGCTGCTATGGCAGAGACAAAGTAAATAAACTGGCAGAGATTATTGCCGGTGTGGTGCTGGCCGGTGAGGTTTCACTTGGCTCGGCTATTTCGTCATCAGACTGGGTATCAAGTCACGAACAGTACGGAAGAAACCGCTAAACACGTCAATAAACTACAATCAATTTGATTAAAGCAATGGCCATGTGCCATTGCTTTATTTTTGTGTCAAATGCTGCTTTACACAAGGTGGTTTAAAGAATTGCCTTAATTTTGCACCAACAAATTACTTATTGCTTATTTATGGGGCCGGCAAGGCCCTAACACCCTACAATATACTATGGAAGTACAAGGAAAAATTTTAGAAATTAAAGATACCCAACAGGTTACAGACTCATTCAGAAAGCGCGAATTTGTGTTAGAATACGCTGAAAATCCACAATACCCTGAGTTTTTGAAGTTTGAGTTAATTCAAGACCGTTGTGATTTGGTTAATGAGTTTGCCCCCGGTCAGGATGTATCAGTAGCCTTTAACCTGAAAGGCAGAAAGTGGGTAAACAAACAAGGCGAAACCGTATACTTTAACTCATTACAGGCATGGCGCATTACGGCTGGTGCCGGTGCGGCCGCCCATCCACAACAGGCACAGGCAAGTGGTGCCCCTGCCCCACCGCCACCCGCACAAGAGCCTGAGTGGTTAAGCAACAGCAACCAGAATGCCGGCGGCAGCGCTGGTGGTGCTCAAGATGATGATGACTTGCCCTTTTAACCCATAATGGGGGTAACATCCCACACGCCATTGTATTGAATGTAGCCCGCTGTAATTTGCAGTGGGCTTTTTATATTATTATGGTACAGCTGCCCGGTGCCCAGCCCCTGGTGCCCTTGGGCCCCTGCCTGGGCAGTAAACTGGGTAATGGCATTCAGGCCTATGTTTGACTCTAAGGCTGAAGTTACCCACCAGCCTATACCCCGCGCATTGGCCAGGTTTATCCATTGCTGTGTAGCTGCCAGCCCCCCCAGCAGCCCAGGCTTTAAAATAATATATTGTGGTTGTATGGCATCAAGCAACTGAGCCTGGGCTTTGGGGTAGGTGACTCCAATCAGCTCTTCATCTAATGCAATGGGCAGTGGTGTGGTTTGGCACAGTTGCCTCATAGCCTCCGGCTGGCCTGCAGCAATGGGCTGCTCTATTGAGTGCATGTTAAACTCTGCCAGCCGGTTTAGCTTCTCCATGGCTTCGCCTGGGGCAAAGGCCCCGTTGGCATCAACACGCAGCACCAGCTGGCTGGCTGGGGCCTGCTGCCGTATAAGCCGCAGCAGGGCACATTCGCGCTCAAAGTCAATGGCACCTATTTTCATTTTGAGGCAGGTAAAGCCCGCCGCCAGCTTTTCTGTAATCTGTTGGCGCATAAAGCCCTCATTGCCCATCCAGATTAACCCGTTTATTGGTAGTTTTTGCCTACCTGTAGTAAAGCTGCCAGGGTACAACTGCCGTTGCCCGCCATTCATGGCATCGGTCAAGGCTGTTTCAAACCCAAAACGTACTGAGGGCAGGTTAGTAGGTATGACTTCTAAGATAGCCGCCAGGTCAGAGAGGGTGCGGGGCAATGGCTGCTGTGCCAGCTGCCTGGCTACTGACCGTAACCTTTGCTCAAAATCAGGCACATCGTCAATGCTAAGCCCTTTAAGGGGGCTGGCCTCGCCAATGCCCACCACCTGGGGGGCTTGAGGGTCATGAACAGTAATAAACCACGTGGGCTTTTCACTTAGGGTGCCCCGTGAGGTGCCAGCCAAAAACTTAAACCGTAGAGTATAAGGGGTGATATTAATGCGCATTAGAATATGGGCTTTACTTGGGTAATGTATATTTGCAGGCTCTTGATGCAAATGTGTTGATATGGATGCAAAACCACAAGCCAAGGCTACAGAAGGCATAGACAACCCCTTAATGCAGTTAAGCAGCTACCAGTATGAGCTGCCTGATAGTTATATAGCCAAATACCCCCTGCACAACCGCGAGCAATCACGCCTGTTGGTATACCAGAATGGGCATATACAACACAAACAGTTTACTGATATTGTTGGCCTGCTGCCCAAAAACAGCCTGTTGTTTTTTAATAATACCAGGGTAATACCAGCCAGGTTGTATTTTCAAAAAAGTACAGGGGCGGTTATTGAGCTGTTTTTATTGGCCCCGGTAGTGCCCACTACGGTGGTGAGCCAGGCCATGGAAGTGAGCGGAAGCTGTACGTGGCAGTGTATGGTAGGCAACCTTAAACGGTGGAAGGACGACCAGCAGCTGCAGCACACGGTAACCATAGGGCAACAGCCAGTAACCATTACAGCAACGCTGGTGAACAGGAAAAAGCAACAGGTAGAGCTAAGCTGGCAGCCCCAACATTTTAGCTTTGCCGAGCTGGTGCATGCCGTTGGCCAGACACCCCTACCCCCCT
>CAZXTW010000100.1:0-12715 GCA_964643525.1 uncultured Roseivirgaceae bacterium | reverse complement strand
GGCATCATAATGATCAAACAAGGGCTTTACCGGCCTATTATTGGAATACAGCATTGAATTGTAATAATGATGGATATAATGAACAAGCAAGGCAATAATTATTGCCAATTAAACAGACACCGCAATGTATTTGATTTTGAGCTTTATTACAGGTGGGTAGTGGTTACTAAGGGTTACCCGGCACAATGCCGGGGCCCTTAGCTTTTCAACACCTTGCTGTTAGGCAGCCCAGGCTGCCAGGCAGTTGTACTTTATTAATTACAATTATTTCAATCAAATAAATTAAACTTATAAAATTCCATATATTATGGCTATTGTAAAAAATAATATCATTACTCAAGGCACCAGCGGCATGCTGGGCGATCAGTTGGTTTTCAGACGCAGCGGTAACCGCACCATTATGGCCAAGCCCCCGGCAGAAAACAACAGTAATACCGTTGCCCAGCAGGCGGTGCGTACCACCTTTCAAGAGGCGGTGATTTATGCCAAGGCACAGCTGGAAGACCCTGCCACGCGGGCCCCTTATGATGCCGCTGCAGCCAGCCGCCCCAATGTAAGTGCGTTTAATGTAGCGGTGGCCGATTATTATAAGGCCCCTGATATACAGGCGGTAGATGTGGGCAATTATACCGGCCAGCTGGGCGATACCATTGGTATTACAGTGACTGATGATTTTCAGGTGCACCAGGTGCTGGTAAGCATTGAAAATACCGATGGCACGGTAGTAGAGAGCGGCCTGGCAGTGCAGCAAAACAGCGCACAATGGCTATACACGGCCACCACCAATAATTTAGAAACGGTGGGCGACCGCATTGTGGTGCAGGCCCAGGATGGCCCAGGCAATATAACCCAGCAACAGGCGGTGCTTAACTAATGCCCTGCCGCTAGCAAACCCAACAGCCCCTGCCCCCGCAGGGGCTTTGGTTGTTTATATAGTACCTGCTTGTAGCAAGCAGTAAACCACATGAATCGTACACCATTAAAAAGGCAATAAACTATGGGTATAAATAAGATGGCTTGCTTACAGCTGACCAAGTTTTTATCTAATCTTATACATATATTTACAACGATCTCCTTATTAATTATCATTGAATTCTATCAATGGCATGTATAGTTTATCAGAATACAATTGTGAATATATCGCTTCTACCCTAGTGCGTTTCCACAATGACACAAATACTTATATTAATGCTTATTTTGCTTCAAGTGAAGCCATTGATTTAGATACGTTCAGATTAGAAATTAAAGAAGCTACCAAAGATAATATTAGGCTCAACACTTACTCCGGGCTTAATGAAGTGATTGAGAAATTTAGAGTAGCGCACCCCTTACCACTACCAGTAAAATCAGTATTCAGCTTTTTACAGATCATTAATGATTGCCTCAGTAGTTATAGCTTTTCTTATGAAGTGACAAGTAATGGACTATTGTTTTGGGGTAAAAAATGGTGGGAACGGGTTTGTTCATTCCAGCAAGAAATAATTAAAGGCAATGACGCTAGAATGCTTCTGGAACTGAACCATCCTGAAATACCTGCTGCCGATGAGTTTAGTTTCAGGAATATTGGATTACTTGTTGAGTACTCACCAGAAGCTGAGCACGAACTAGATTTTAAAGACGTTATTATTGACGACCCACAAGTATTCAGTCTCATAAATCAATCAGTAAATGTACACGGGCACCCTATTAATATAGGTTGCTATTTTTTATCAGAGCATTTTGAGCCAAAGCTGGCAGTTGCTAAAACTGAAAAAGGGATAAATCGTGCCTACTGTTCTAGTATTAAATGCCACAATGGTTATGATCAATCAGATTACCTGAAGTTTTTAACCGCTTGCTATGATGATGCTGTAGAGAGAAAGGTAAACGTTATGGTTTTCCCTGAGTTTTCAATTACCAACGCTGGCCTGGAACACCTTCAAAAACTACTAGAATCGAAAGAGTCTACTATCATTTACGTTATCCCTGGAAGTTTTCACTTTTTAAAGAATGTAAACAGTGCCACCCGGTTCGGAGCAAAGGATGTATTGCATGAAAACACTACTCGATTTTGGGCAATTAACCATTCAGGCATCAATCAAAATATTGTACTCAAAGAATTAAGTACCTATAAAAAGTTAGAGCCCTATAAAATGAAGCTAAAGGGTGCATTTTACAAAGAAAACATTTTTAAGGATGAAGGCATTCTGGTAGTTCTAACCAGCATAGGCAATATTGGCATTATGATCTGTAGGGATGCTTGCCTTAATTTTTCTAAACTGCATCGTAAATATTACAACCTGATTGATCACCTCATTATCATTGCCTATAACTTTGGAGGAGAAGGTGAATTTTTTGATAAAACCAAACCATTTGTTGAAGACTTATTTACTAGCGTTTTATATGTGAACCATCAGGGCGCAAAAAACAAACCCAATGGTAAACCAAACGCTTCCGGATGTGCGAGTTTTTTCATCAGCCCGCTTAAATCTAATACTTCATCATTCAAAGTTAAGGACAGGTCATTTCCAGTAAAAAAGCTCAATCAATTTGGCAATACCGATACCAGCACAGTTAATGGGTATGATATACATAGAATCATTTATCAGCTGCCGCTTGTACCGTAATACGCAAGTCACTTAAAAACTTTTTGACTGTTTGTGCGTTAATAATATAACACTCTGGTAAAACTCTGGCGAATATTCATTAAATTAGTTCCAGCGTTCACTTTTTGGCAATCAAAAGTAAACCTATGGATGATTCACACACCTTAATGAAAGAAAAGCTTAATTCCAATCTGCAAGTCTGGACAACAATATTAGAGGGCCTTCAATGGGCCCTTTCTGGTCTAAGTAAGGGTCTGCACAAGGTGCGGGCTACGCATATTGAAAACCTGAAAAATGACTTATTCAAGTTTTTGTTTTGGATGGCTCAAACTGAAAAAAAATTGGAGGTTACTGACTTTCAAGAGCAATTGATCTCGTTCATGCATAAAAATCAACTACAGCGCCATGCCTTTCACGAAGTGTTCAATGATAAAGAAAGGGCAAGCATTTATTTAAGCTGTGTGCTTGATATGACTGAAGCCTATTATAAACAGGATAATACCAAAGTTTTAATGGCGCAATTAATTGGCCAAAGAAATGCCGGTAAACTCAGGCTTTTAACCGCATTGGGTAAATCTAATGCATTAACAATTACACAGCTAATTGATGATTCTACTGTAGGACTCAAGGAATCAACCATTTATGAGCACCTTACACTATTTAAAACATTGGGCTTGGTTAGTAGCTTAAAAAGCACCTATACCATAACAGTTAAAGGTGAAAGCTTATTGAGCCTACTTGTTGAGGGCAATTATATTGAAGGGTTAGAAAGAGAAGATGAACTCAATAATCTTCGATCTGAGCATGATACGCTATTAAAGCAATATCAAGAAAAAGTATCGACAGTATTGCGTCTTGAAAAAAAAGTATTGGATTTAGAAAATAATAATAACTCACTGTTAGTTGAGGCGAATCAAGGAGTTGGTAATGTTTAAGCCAGCTGCCTTGGCAAACAATCATAATTGAATAAAAGAATAATTATAGGTACTAACCAACTTGAAAGGTACTATATGGCAATGCATTTTGCCAACTTAAAAAAGGCAGGCATCACTGTTTAAAAAGTAGCCTTAAATGCACAGCCCCCAAACGCCAGGTTGCATTTAATTCATACTTTGCCTGTCATAAAGGCAAACAGCCCCCCGCAGGGGCTTTGGTTGTAGTAAGCGGTAAACCACAATAATTCCATAATTAAACAAGCCTACATCTATGGGAATGACGGAAATGCTACAACGCAAAGCCATTGAGTTTGGCGAAGCCAGAGGAAAAGCTGAAGGTAAAGCCGAGGGTGAAGAAAATCAAAACCTGGCCATAGTCCGCAACTGCATTCAACTTGGCTATTCAGTTAGTGATATTGCAGCCATTACTGGCTTAAGCCCTGAGCAAGTACAGACCATTAAAGCCCGGTTAAAGTAATTGCTTGCCCCTTTGAGGTTTTACCCGGTGGCCCACAGGTATAATCACATCAATGTTGTACTATTTTATGGTGCTTCTTGAGCTTTCCACTGTATTACTCCATGCTGGCTGGTAGTTCGGGCTTGCCGAACTGCCTCTTTTTCGCCTCACTCAACTTCATTAAATACATTGGAAATATGTTCAGAAAGTGTAATTGTACTCTTCTGTATTATTAAACCTTTTTACTTCAGCAAACATTAAGTTCACTAAACCATTGAAAAGAACCCTGGCCAACTATAAACCACAAGCTATGCTCTTTAGAATGACACGCAAAAGAATAGAAACACCCTTTTTAGAATTGGGTGACTAGTTTATGGTTAGTAGGCCTATCGCCAAATCATTTACCTGGTTGAAAACCAAAGTCCTTACAAATATTACTGCAATGACATTGGCGCAGGTTGTCAATACCCCAAAAGCCCCAGCCGGGGCTGGGGGTTGGCTCGGCACCTACTTGCAGAAATTAAATACCTACACTTTGTAAAACATGGGGGTTCTGTTATGTTGCATTCCAGTTTATACAATACCATTGTTTTCACCGCCCACCTATGACCAACTATAATGACTTGCCCGTAGAGCATGACGAGCTATGGAAAGAAACCATTGAAGAGTTTATTGTTCATTTTATCCGTTTCTTTTACCCTGAAGCCGATAGGCTGTTTGACCTGACAGCCGATATTGCCTTTTTAGATACCGAACTAAACACGTTGTTGCGTGAGGCCAATGCCCAAAACCGGCGGGCCGATAAGCTGGTGCGCATCAAAACCAAAACAGGCCATTACCAGTGGCTGTACATTCATATTGAGGTGCAGGGCTATTTTGACCCTACCTTTAACCTGCGCATGTTTACCATGCACTACCGCCTGTTTGATGCCTTCGGGCCAAATGTAACGGCGCTGGCCCTGCTTACAGACAGTTCAGACAAATACCGGCCCGGTATGTATGCCCATGAAAGCCATGGGGCCAGGCTGCAGTTTGAGTTTCCAACCGTTAAGCTCAAAGACATGAAAGCCGAGGTGTTTGAAGACAGCAAAAACCCCATTGCTATAATTTTGTATACGGCCTGGATGCAGCTGCAAAGCCATAACGCCAATAATGAGCAGATTTTAGCCAATAAGGTTACCCTGTTGCGGCAATTGAATAAGCTTGACCTGACTAAGGAAGAGAAGGATACGGTACTGAACTTTATTCGTTATTACATCAAATTCAAAAAGTTTGAAAGAAACGCATTTAAACTTAAATTTGAGAAAAGCGTTATAGAAGAATTAAACAAGCCTACATCTATGGGAATGACGGAAATGCTACAACGCAAGGCCATTGAGTTTGGCGAAGCCAGAGGAAAGGCCGAAGGAAAAGCTGAAGGTAAAGCTGAAGGTAAAGCCGAAGGTATAGCCGAAGGTAAAGCCGAGGGGAAAGCCGAGGGTGAAGAAAATCGAAACCTGGCCATAGTCCGCAACTGCATTCAACTTGGCTATTCAGTTAGTGATATTGCAGCCATTACTGGCTTAAGCCCTGAGCAAGTACAGACCATTAAAGCCCGGTTAAAGTAATTGCTTGCCCCTTTGAGGTTTTACCCGGTGGCCCACAGGTATAATCACATCAATGTTGTACTATTTTATGGTGCTTCTTGAGCTTTCCACTGTATTACTCCATGCTGGCTGGTAGTTCGGGCTTGCCGAACTGCCTCTTTTTCGCCTCACTCAACTTCATTAAATACATTGGAAATATGTTCAGAAAGTGTAATTGTACTCTTCTGTATTATTAAACCTTTTTACTTCAGCAAACATTAAGTTCACTAAACCATTGAAAAGAACCCCGGCCATCTATAAACCACAAGCCTACATCTATGGGAATGACGGAAATGCTACAACGCAAGGCCATTGAGTTTGGCGAAGCCAGAGGAAAGGCCGAAGGAAAAGCCGAGGGCGAAGAAAATCGAAACCTGGCCATAGCCCGTAACTGCATTCAGCTGGGCTATCAAGACAGTGCCATTGCAGCCATTACCGGCTTAAGCTTAAAACAGGTAGAAGCCATCAGGGCTGAAACAGAATAATTTACCCCCTCTTATTACCTTGGGGCAGGCCATTGGCTTGCCTATATCATTTACCTACAACAGTTTGTTAATCAGGCAGTCAATAACAGCTTTGGCAATACTGGCTTGCCGCCACATACATGATGCCCAGTGAGGTTACCAGCACCCCACCTTATTTTTATTCCCCAACGTTTTGTATTGATAGTAACAGTGCGTAATTTAACGCAGTTGTGTTAAGTAGGGCAAACACTGCCTGGCGGCTTTTTGCTTGCTTTAGGTAGCCAGTTGCTTTATTTGGCATAGCCTGTTTTCATGTGCTAGTGACTGAACAAAACTAAGGTAATGAGCCATTTACTTGAATTGAAGGTAAGTACCCTTACCCCCAAAGAAGCCGTACAATTAACCGCAGGGTGCTGTCCTCCTGATGAACCTATAGACCCTCCCCCTCCTACTAACAGTGCTCAATCAACAGGTGGCAATATTGGACTTGGATAATTAATCCTCGTTTCGCTTCCTCTGTATTATATCTTTGAATATGCGTTTAGACCTCAACCTTTTCAACCCTATGCGTTCTACTTTTGTGGTTCTCTTATTCGTCTTATTGGCCTGTAACCCAGAAGAGGGGCAACTAGACAGTGTCAGTATAGATAAAATTGAGAATTTAATCGAGGTCGGTAATTCATTACTAAAGGACTCACCAAGTGAAGCGGCTAAGTCTTTCGAAAAAGCTAAAGCACTTGCTATAGAATATAACTCCTATCAACACTTAGCAGAAGTCTATAAAAAGCTGGGCTACCTGTATCTCAAGGAAAAGCATTTTAAAAAGGCGACTGAAAACCTAAAGCTTGCACTGCAAAAAGGGCAGGGTGAGGGTAAACACTATGCTGACATACATTATTATTTAGGTATCCTGAATCAAGAGGTTGGTGAATATGGTGCTGCAATAGCTAATTACAAGATCGCATCTAGTTGGTATGAAAGCGATGGCTACTCACAGTACTTTATTTGTCAACTTTATATTGCCATTGGGATTTGTAATGTGAAACTAAAGGCTTTTGATAACGCACATGATGCATACAAAAAAGCAGAGGCCATAGCTAAAAAAAATAATCTAAAAAGACTTTTGAGTCGTACTTACAGCTCTAAAGGCAAGTTGCATTTAATAAATGAAGAGCTCAACAGGGCTCTTGAAGCCTACTCAGAAGCGCTCATGACTGCTGATAACCCTTCCAAAAAAGCCAGAGACAATCACAGCCTTGCCCTAACATATAAGAAACTAAATAATCTCAAAGTTGCAGAAGCGCATTACAAAGCTTCAATTGAGCTGCACCAGCAACTGAAGGCCAGTACCACCAAGGTGGGGGTATTCACTAATTATGCAGAACTGTTGCTTGAAACAGGGCGTGCAGCAGCCGCGCAGGGGTATTTAGAGCAGGCGGTGGCCCTGGCGCAGGGCCTGCCCTATAGTGAAGCAACCGACCTGGCGCATCAACTGCTGATCACCCAATATAAGCAGGCCGGGCAGGCACAAAAAGCACTGGCCACCTACAACCAGCTGGATGCGCTCAAGAGCACCCAACTACAGCTGCAAAAGGCCATACAACAACAAAACGAGCAGCTAAGCGTGCAACTGGTGGCGCAGCAGGTGGCTACCGCCCCCCAGCCAAGCACCACCAATTACCTGTGGCTGGCCATAGCCCTGGGCGTGCTTACCCTCGCTTTTTTGGCCCTGACCGTGTACCAGCAACTGCAGCGCAAGGCTACCCAAACGGCTTTACATGAAAGCCGGGCCGAAACTCCCGAGCATATGAATACATGGATAAAGATTGTAGAAGACCTGGGCGGCTATGACGAGGTAGAACGCCTGAGGCGGCAGCGCCGTAGCCCCTACATATAAGTATATAAGCACTACCCTTGATTAAATGGCTGGTCGGCTGGCCTACTGCCGGCCCTATGTGCCACACGCCTTTTGTAAGCCACCACCCGCTGCACTACTACCCACAGCAGGCTATTCAACATTAAACATACAAGTAGTAACGTATTGGCAGGGCCTTGACTGTTAGCAAGCCCCAGGCCCCATGCGGCAGTCAATATTGCGTTGGCCATGATCAGGGCCAGGGCCACCAGGCGCCAATACAGCAGGTTAAGGCACCATTGCCAGTACAGCAAGGGGCAAGTGGCCAACCGGTGGGCCAGGGCAATAGTTTTGGTGTGGCGGGCGCGACGCAGGCGCAGGCGGTGCCATTGCAGGTAGCGCCGTAATTTGTGCCACCAAGCCAGCAGGGTTTGGCTAAACAGGTTAACAATAATGCCGGCCACCACTACCGTAAGCCACCACGCCACGCTTTTGAGCGTTTGCAGGGTTTCTTCCATGGTTATTTCAGGTTAACAGGTTAAGTGGCGGGCAGTGGTGGTTCAGGTCTAAGGTTTGGGAGGGGGATGGATTGCAGACTGGATGATTTGGGTAAGGGCGCTAAGGCTGCGCCCTGCGCCGCGTTACTGGCAGCTGGTCTAGCGTAAGGTCAATGCCATAATGCTGCCTGAACAGGCCCTTGACAAAATCAAGCGTAGCTGGCGAGGGGCCCTGCTGGTTTTTAAGCAGGGCCATGCACAGCTGCTTGTTGGCCAGGCGCACACCATCTAAATGGTTTTTAATGGCTGGTGGCAGTTTGTTGCTCAAAGCCTCTAGCACAATAGAATTAATGTACAGGGCCATTTCAACATCGGGTAGGGCTACCGCTGGGCTGGCCTCCTGGCCTTGCAACAGCTGGTTGGTAAGTTGGTTATTTGCACACATTACAAATAAATTTAGCTATATTTACTTTTAAATTATCATTTATGCTAACAATAAGGCATGCCAGTTTTTCACAAACAGCCGTTGGCTATCTGTCTATACTATTTCTAAACTGGCTCATTGTAAAACGGCTTAAACAGCTGGTTTAAAGCATTCGTTTTCGCTTATTTGTATTTACCAGCAGTCAAGCCCCCTGGTTAGTATGTTATTTTACATTAGCAATTATAAGAATTATAGTTAGCTAAAACAACTTGTTGTTAGCGTTATTGATAACAATTATTCGAACATGTTTCATTTATGCAGTGAACTGCCTTTGTAAGTTTTGATTTGACTTGTTTGGTTTTACCTGTTTGCCTATGCAATTACCCCATGTAACTGAAGCAAAAGACGATAACCCCACCCGGCAAATGGTGGGCCGGTTAAAAATTTTTTATGCCACCCTGGGCATTACGTTACAGGAGTTTGAAAAACAGTGCCGCCTGAACAACGGGCAGGCCGGCAAGTTGCTGTCTGGTAAAATGGGCGTAACGTACGACAAGCTGAGTGGCGTTTTTATAGCTTACCCCCAACTGAATGCCAACTGGCTGATTAGCGGCAAGGGGCAAATGCTAAATAGTGAGGCCAACGCCCCCTTTAGGCTAAACCCTGATGAGAACCCGGCCCGCATACTGGCCGATACGCTAACCAGCCTGCACCTGCCCCAACCAGTGCATGACAAGTGCATGGCCTGCCTTGATGCCCTTGAGCTGGCCCATGACAAAACCCAGAAAGAGCTGCTGCAACAACACCAGGATTATGTTACGCTGACAAAAGCATTGATACAGGCCAATGCTGCTATTATTGATAAGAATAAATAATCTTGTAGTTCTAAAGTAGCCAAAAATCTCAAAGATAATTCAATCTGGGAATTTATGAGTAATATCAATCAACTCATCTTTTTGTTAATCCATTCTATGTCTTTCCTCAATCGCGCCACCAATACCCAGTCCTCTATTATGATTTGCCATCTTAAAACACATTAATTAAAAGACATCAAACTTCGCGACTTCCCCTATTTTGTTGTTAAGGCAAAATGGTTAGAGATGAAGTTACTCTACAAATGAGGGTAATTAATTGTTTTCTCAAGGCCATTACGTACATATATATAATTACAACAATTTTTATGTAACCAAATAAATTGAGTTAGTTATACCATTTTACATTTCTCTCGGTTAACCCAACTAACAACAGAACACTTCCTAATACTTGACTGAATTTTTTCTTCAAGATTACTAAAAGTTTTATTCTTCTTTGAAACTTTTTTGATGTGAAATCAGTCTAATACAATATATAGGAATACAACATTTGGGAATATGACGATCGAAATATTCTCCGGAGATGTAATCTGGTATAGTTCATTGACGTGTGAATAATGTTCTTTATATGACTCCTACGAGGTTATAGTTTGGGCATAACTGGGAAGTATGGTTAAAGAATGATTGAGGCATGGCTTTTTAACATAAAAGCAATCAGATGTACACTTACATACTCCTTACTAACTAGAAGGGGCTTTAGAAGTGTATTATTATTTGGCTCTAAAGGCTCATGAAGCATGGTGCTCAATCAACTCTCATATTGTTAAAATGTTCTGAGAGCAATTGGCGCGTTGAATTGTCTTTCAAATCATGCGATTGCCCTAATTGTCAAATGATGATTAGCCTGACATGACTAATGTCAGCAGAGTTAAACTTACAAATAACAAACAGGGTAAAAGGAGCCCTTGTGATTATGTTAACAATTAAATTTAAAAAAAATGACCAGCTTAAGATTGTCATTTAATTTCAAATTCTTTAGGAAGAAATCTTTGAAAATAAATCAGAACAATTATCCTTAGACTTCAAAAAAGAGATGGATAACATCAATAGTTGATGTAACCAACCGTCTGTAACTTGTTATATCCTAACAACGTGCTAAGTGTTTATTCAACACGAAATATATCTATAATAAATATTTTGTGAGATTCGCATTTGTTATAGGTGTTTACATTGAAAATCTCAAGTAATGTATCTCGTATTCATTACGAAGCAATTAGTTTAATTAACATAAAACTACCACACAAGCCTCATGTGGTAAGTTTGCCCATCTTCCCCCTTGGTTTTGAGCTTACCGTCCAACGATACTAGTATAGTATCATAGCTCATACTCCATCCCCAACCAATTGACACTGTTTTCACCGGTGTCAGCGTTTATAATCTCTAAGTCATAAAAATAACATTATGAACAATCTTAAAAATTGCAATGAAACGATTGCTATGCTTGAAGACTTTATGGCTAAAAATCATGAAAGTCTTCAAGAAGAGGAAGTAATTGCTATAAAATCAGCAATCACACTTCTTAAAAAGAACGAAACACACAAAGACAAACTCATACCTGTTGTTGGTAAGATATTGCAAAATTATCTTACACCTGCACTGGTAGAATATTTATTAAACTTGCTTTTAAATAAATGAACATAGGTAAAGCCATAGTTGCTTTCCGGGAGAAAAAAGGCTTGAAACAAGTAGACCTGGCTGAAAGGTCAGGCTACACTCAAGCATATATTTCAAAGCTTGAGACAGGGTTTACAAATCCAAGGTTAGATGTTGTGAACAAAATTGCACAAGCACTGGAAGTACAACCCCTCGCACTATTTATAGAGTGCCTGGAGGGCAATGAAATAATTGATGGCAACCAAGCTAAGTTTGAAGAATTAAAACCTGCTTTACTTGCATTGCTTGACCTGGTTGAAAGTGACAACTAATGATAAAGTAGTAAGGCTATACTCAATCAGTCTCTCTCCAAAGTCAGGTTCACTTAAACTAGGTGTTAAGCCAACTGTAACTCCATACAGCAGTCAGCATAATACTGACTGCTGTTTTCATTAGTCACTGTTCAGCAAAAATTATCTGTACTTGTTCTATGATATCGCTATTCTAGAGTTTTTAACTTATTATTTTACTCACCATTAGTCTTAAATAATCAATTCATCTGGTCAATTTCACCAATGGCCTGGCGGGTGCACTGCATAATGGCATCTTGCAGGTCGGCCCCGGCACTGCGCAGCGGGTCAATAGTAGCCGCCAACTGGGCGCGCAGCTCGTACAGGCGCCTTTTGCCCACCTGGCCTGCCTGCTTAACCATATCAATTTTTACCAGCGCTTCGCGTTTGGCCTGTTTGGGGTTGTAAATGCCCGCCAACTCAGTACACTGGTGGCATACGCCGTTTTTGTTAATCAAGGCACAGCGCTGGTCAAATATATCTGCCATGAGTTGACGGCCATCAAACAGCAAATGCTTTACCACCCCTTCGGTTTTGCCCAGTATCTGGGCAATTTCTTTTCGTGAAAAGTCATACACATCTTTTAAGATCAGGGCAATTTGCTGCTCAATGGTTAACGTTTTGGCTATGCAGGTAAAGCAAAAGTCAATGTGCTCGCCCACATCATACCGGCCATAGGGCGAGGTTTGGTGGGTATGCACAAATTGCTCTATAATATGTGGTGATGCCATGGCCAGCGCCTTTGACTGGTCTTGTGCGTTGGGGGCCCACCGCTTGCTGCGCTTTAGAAAGTCATACGCCAGGTGGGTGGCAATTTGAAACACCCACGTTTTTAATGAGGCATTGCCTTTAAAGGTACTGATCTTATCAAACGCCTTCACAAAAGTATCCTGGGCCAGGTCATCTACATCATTGCGGTCAGTCAGCAACCGGTACAGGTAAGATTTGAGCTGCGGCTGAAATTCAAGAAACAAGGTTTGAAATGCCTGAATATTGCCATTAATGGCCTGTTGTAATGTATTGTTTGCTTCCATATTAATGTACGTACCGGGTGTCTT
>CAZXTW010000099.1:0-12779 GCA_964643525.1 uncultured Roseivirgaceae bacterium | reverse complement strand
CCCATTTAGTTGGCTAAGGTTTATAAGGTATAAAGCTTGAATATACTACTTTACTATTTGCTGGCAAATAAGTATTGGCATTGAGCATTGAAGTAGCCCCCACGGCAGGGGCTGCTGCATAGCTGGCGTGTATCAGATATACAGCAGAATGCTTACCTGCACATCGTGTCATTTTTTACTACTTGGCCAGGGCGGGGCGCCACAGGGGGCCTACGGCCAACAGCAATACCAGAATATTGAACAGGGCATTTGAGGGGTTGCCCGAGGCAATGGAGCCGCTGCTGTCAAGCACAAACCAGCACAGTACACCTATTAATACGGTGCGGCGTACGGGCTCGGGCGCTTTGTCATACACCCAGGCCGAGAGCAGCCAAATCATAACCCCCCAGCCCAGTAAAAAGCCGCCCGTGAGGGCTGAAAGAAATTGCGTATCTGGCGAGGTGTAAGTTGTGGCTCCATCAAGGGGCCAGCTGAGCAGGTCCAGGGTAAAGCGGGCTGGTTCGGCAGTGGCGGCCATGGTACCTAAAAAGAATACTGGCCCAAATGACCCCACTACTATGGCAGTAATTTTAAGCCAGTATTTGTGATAGGCCTGTGTGCGGTATTTTGATACGGTGGTGCTTGCAGGTTTGCTCATAACAATAATGGTTTGTTTACTGCCTGCAAGTTGCACAGCCCCGCCCAATGTTTTTAGACGGAGCCGTACAATGCACCTGGCCATAACTGATGTGTTACTTACCGCGCACCAGCTGTATGCCCATGAGGGCTATCCAGGCCACAATGCTGAATATAAACAGCCTGAAGCCATGCAGGTGGATGAGGTTGGCCCCACTGGCCAGAAAAACCACAGCCCCGGCACTAATCACCAGGCCTACCCAGCCTACCCAGGCCCCCAGCTGCTTGGTGCGCACCACCACCACAGACCATAGTGCCATACCTGCGCAAATGCCTACTATAAAGATATAGTCCATGGCGCGGTTTACGGCAAAGTTGTAGGTCAGTACCAGGCGCACCTGCTGCTCTGACTGCTGCCAGGTATCCTGAAAGCTTTGCAAAAAGAAGGGCAGCACCAGGCCATTCATGGCAGCAGCCATGACCACCGCCACCATGCTGAGGGCCACAATGGTAAAAGCCAGCATATTTAAGGCATTGTTGCTACCCAGGCGGCGGGCCACACCCCAAAAGCCAAACAGGGTAAAAGGTACTGCGGCAATGCCAATGCTGTGGGCCGTGATGTTAATGCCCATCATTTGGTACAGGCGCTCAATATTGCCCCCAGTGGGGTGCAGCACCATGGTAACTACCATTAAGAAAGATCCAGACAGCAGGGCCACCCCGGCCTGCTTTAAAAAACGTTGCGTGTTTGTATTGTCCATATTTATAATAATGAGTTTAGGTTGAACCCGAAATATTGATTGAACAATACAAAGGTAGGCTGTGCCGTTGGGGACATTGCTTGACTCAAATCAAGAAATGAACGGGGTCAGGTACTTAGTTTGCGGCGCACGCGGCTTAGCGTTTCCGGGGTTATTTTCAGGTAAGAGGCAATATGCTTTAGGGGGAAGGCCTGCAGGTAGTCGGGCCGTTTGGCCAGTAAGGTGCGGTAGCGTGCCTCTGGCGTGGTGCCCTCTAACTGGCCATGCATTGGGTCAAGGCCGGGCTCAAGCAGCCTGCCCATGGTAAAGTAAACAGGCTCACTGGCAATGAGTTCATGTACCTGGTGCATGTTAAACACCAGCAGGGTGCTTGCATCATAGGCCTGCAGGTAGTTGTTGGTTTTGCGCTGGCCAATAAAGCTTTGGGCATCAAGGGCCCAATCGCCAGCCGTAAACAGGCGGTGGGTTACTGCTTCAGCCTGGTCATTGATGTGGTACAGGCGCAGGCTGCCCGCATGTACATAGGCTGCCTCCTGGCATACCTGCCCTGGTTGTAGCAGGTTCTGGTTTTTGGCCAGGGGCCGCACTGCTACGCGCTGGGCCAGTGCCTCAATATGGCGCGGCTCAAATGGGCCCAGTTTACGCATGGCCATGCGCAGGGCTTCAATTACCTCGGTATTCATTGGTTATGGTAAGCTGCCTGGTTGTTGTTGAGTTGTTGCAGGTGGCGGCGGGCATGTAGCACCAAAAACCAGATGTACTGGTACACATCAATTTTGCCCAGGTTGTTTACCGTCATGGTGGTGCGGTACAGCACGCCCTCGCCATTGGGCATGTGGGTCAGGTGGTTTTGGCAGCGTTGCACCTGCTCTGCCAGCTCAACCCGTACTGCCGCCAGGGGTTTTCTGCCGGTAGGTTCCATATGCTCGGGGCGGGGCCAGTCAAATGATTTGGTAATGCCTACGGCCTCAAACCCCTCTAAATCAAACGAATAGTTGGCCAGTGCCATCTGTAAGTCACTATTGTCTTTATTTTTCAGAGCCTTTTTAGCCCCCTTGTCAATCAATATTAACAAAAAGTGGTTGGTCAGGGCAATATGCTCTAAAATCTGGTTGACCGTCCACCCGCCATGTGCGGGCCGGTAGGTGCGCAGGGCCTTGTCACGGTCAAACCAGGTATCAACCTCAGCAAATGTTTCTGTCAGTCCTTCGCCAATCTTTCCTATCACCGCCTGTATATCCATACCTCAAATATAGGGTTAAAATAAAAGCCCCCAGCAAGGTGGGGGCTTTTATGCAAAAAGGAATAAAGGGTGACTATTAAGGATTCATACAAATTGCGCTATAGTTTAATGGTTATTTTAAAGCCAAACAGCTTAAAGCGGCCCACCAGCGAGGTGCCTGTTCGTTGGCCCCCTTCTTCTTTTCGGTTTACCTGCAGGCTGGTTAAAAAGGGCACGGTACGCTCTACCTGGGGTTCCTCAGGCTTTTTAGGGGGCACAATTATAATGTTACCACCACCATTGCCACCGCCAGGATCAGGCTCAGTGCTTACCCAGCCCTGCTGCTCGGCAATGAAGGTACCGTACTCAATTTCTTCAACGGCGGTACCTACACGCAGTACGTTCATCTGCTCTTCATATGTTTCGTTGTTCAGCATGGGCCAGGCTATGATAACTAAGAACAACGAATAAAGCGGCCAGGCAACACCATCGCAAAAGCTCCACAGTGGGTATAAGGGGGCGGTTGCAGTGAGGTGCAGACCTTCGTCAAGAGCGGCAAAACTGCCCATGGCAATTAAAATACCTACCAACAGGGCCATCCAGCCCATCCACGGTTTAAACAGAGGCGACCGCCTGATGGGCCCAGAGATGAATATCATCCACAAGGCCACAAAGTTAAAGGCTACAAACTGGGCCACCCCGCTGCCGGTATAGCTCTGAAAGGTGGCCCACAGCGTTTCAAGGCTTTGCCTGTAAGTGGCAGAGGCTGCCCCCTGTACTGACCAGTAGTCTCTGGAAAGTACAGGCGCTACAAACACCCAACGCACCAGCCCAAAAAATTGCAGTACCCAGGAAACAACTCCAATAACCAGTATGGAGTTGCGCTGAGGGATAAACTCATATTGCATGACTTTATTGAGCCGTATAATGCCCAGAATAAGCAGTATTCCGGGTATTGACCAGCTCATCCAGCTGAATATGAGGGTATCACCAAAAATAAAATACTCTCTGAATATTTTACTTGGCGTGGCAATATCTACCGCAAAGTAGGGTGTGGCAAAGAAGTACTGCACCACGGTAAAGATGCCAAATAACAGTACCCCAGCCAGCAGGAATATCCACCCTGTGTTTTTGCGGTACTTCATAGTACAAGTTAACATATGCTTAAGTGTTTTTGGGTGTTGGTGGTTATACAGTTACAGGCTCTGTTTGCTGTATGCTTCTGAAAGCACTACTGTAATACAGCAGGGGGTCTTTCTGGCCTGTGTGGTCGTCAATGCCAATGTTCATCACCTCACCAAAATACACGGTATGGTCGCCAGCATTAACTACCTGATCGGTACGGCATTCAAGGTAAGCCATGCTGCCATGAAGCACGGGTACATGGTGGGTGGGCGTGGTAGAGAAGCTAAGGCCCGCAAAGCGCTCTTGCGGGGTTAGCCTGGGGTTGGCAAAGCGCATGGCCACATCTTGCTGGGCCTCGCTTAATATGTTTACCACAAAGTGTTTGCCTGCGGTTAAAAAAGCCCGCTCAAGGCTTTTTACCTTGCGGCAAAACAAAATCATGGGTGGGTTTAATGATACTGAGCTAAAGGCGCTTACGGTAAGGCCGTGAAATTCGTCGCCAGTGTTTACCGTCACTACTGTAACGCCAGTGCAAAATTGTGACAGGGCTTTTTTGAATATATCTGGGGTAACCATAAGTTTCAATTTAAAGGGTGGTGTTCACATTATTGGGTATAACCAGTATTACTGGTGTATTGCTTACTGGTGTAGTACTCCATCATTTCTTTGGGGCTGCTAAACTTGTAAGCATAGTAGGGCTCAGAGTAATACAGGTTTACGTAGTGCTCGTACAACGAGCCACACTCAAGGTCACGGCCACTGTACTCAAGCACCTTCATGTATTCAATAATGGCCATACGCTCAGCACTTGAGAGGCGGGGGCCAATTACACCAGGGGCACCGGGCATATCATCAAATACGTGGCCGGTATTGAAGTTGCCCGGTATGCTGGTATCTATCAGAAAGTAGCCGTCTTTTTTCTCCCACCACACAAAGCCCAGGCTGTCAGGATCAAACTCAAGGTTGCCGGTATAGAACTTGTTGGGGCGCTCTTCCTGTGTAGATAGCATGTACCACATATTAGGTATAGAGTGGTTGTGCATGTGTGGGGCGGTGGCCCAGTAGCCGGCCAGCGGGCGGGCAGGGTAACCCAGGGGCGCACGGAACCAGTTAGAGCGGAAGTCTTCCATCACTACGCGCAGCGGTATTTCAGGGTCGGCATTGGCGCTGGTGTCATAATAGTTAGGCACCATACTATCGGCCGGTATGCCCAGCTGGTTAAAGGCATGGTCTTTAATGCTGTCCATGGCAGCATACAGGGCGGCACCTACGCCCACAGTATCAGCCCCCAGGCTGTTGCGGGCATCTGGGCCAACGGTATTGCTAAACTGGTTGTTGAGCCAGTTGGTTCTGACAGCAATGGCGTTGAACTGAATGGCATCAAAGGGGTCAGTATCAATGGTTTGCCATTTGTAAACGGGCAGCTGCACATAGCGTTTGTCATATTTGATAGATATGGGGTCGTACAGCAGGTTTTCGCAGGTGGCCTGGTGGCAGGGGGCGCACAACCCTTTTTGAGGCCGCTCTGGGTTGGGCCATAGCCACTGGGCTGAGTCAACAATTTGCATCTGGCTTTGGGCGCGGGCATTTTCATATACCCGCTCGTGGTACAGCTCCCGGCCCTGCTCGGCCTTTGCCCAGTCAATTTTACCAAACTGGTCTTCAGGCCACTTGGGGTGCTTCAGTACGGCCAGTACATCTTCCATCCACTCCAGGTCATCGGCCCGCTGGGTATTGGCCCATAGCTCAGGGCCATGGTCAGTCCACAGCCAGGTACGGGTGTTTACCCCCCAGGCTTCGGTCATGTTGCGGCCCAGCGGCTGCCTGATGGCCGATACTGACTGCACCCAGTCATAATCATTGATGTACCACAGAGGCGGGTAGCTTACCGGGGCAGTGCCTATTTTGGTGTTGAACTCTTCATCAAGCGGCTGAAACTGCCCATTGAGGCCGCGCATCAGGGCCATGGTACGGCCCCACGACTCGGTGGTCAAGTATACATCATTACCCGCACCAAAGGGTGGGGGTGCTTCTGAAAAGCCAGCTGAAATGAGGGGCATTTCAAAGAATTCATTGATTTTGTTAAGCAGTTTGTTGCGCTCTTCTTTGGTTTTGGGGCGCCCTTCAATTTCAAGTACGTTGTTGGCCCATTGGGTAAAATTGCGCGAGGGTAGTATGGGTGTGGTTTTGGCCTGCCACATGAGGCGCAGGGTTTTTACAATATCTTCAGAGTAGTTTTTAAAGTCATAATTGGCCGGACCGCCATCAACTCTAAGCGATACCTTGCTGCCACTTTCTTTGGTGTAAATCATTTCGCTGGTGTGGCAGCCCCCGCACGAAAGGCTGTACCATACCGGTATGCCAATGCCCAAGCCGTTCAGGTAGGCCTCTGCCTCGGCATCGGTAGCGCCAACAGGCCGCTGCAGGGTATCGGCCACCCAGCCAATAGGCAGCTTATCAGGGTTGTAGGGCGAGTTGGTTTCAGGAATGAGTCGGTAACGGCGCAGGTTAATTGAATCGTTAAACTTTTCATAGTCTTTGCCCAGGCCAAACAGGGCCTGCATACCGTACTGAAAAAACGACGAGGGCCGTTCGGGCATGGCCAGGTACCAGGTGTACGGAAATACCAGCGTGCCCTGTGAGGTGGCGTGGTATTTTTGAGACTCCCAGGTGGGCCAGTCCTGCTGCAGCCAGATGATTTCATCTACGGCATCGGCCTCGGGCAGGGTAACAAACAGCTTATTGTAAAAGTAATTGTTCAGGAAGTTGGCTACCCATAAGAAAAGCAGCACCAGGGTTAATATTCTTATGGTTCGGTTCTTGACAAAGGCAGTGGGCAGGCTACTTAACAGGGTAATGATAGACCTGAAGAAGTAGTATATTCTACTAAATATATTCATGATCAAATCTCTTTAAAGCAATTGATGTTGTTGGTTAGGTATTGGTTATTTGCTTATCTGTCGGCTACTTCCACTTGTCTACCTTAGGGTGTTGAAACACCAGCTTATGGTCACATGAATACGAAGCGCGGCTATCAGTCAGTACAATCTGGCCCACGGGCTGCCATTCGGCCTTTTTGAGCTTTTTCTTTTTGGGCGATACTGATACGTCAAAAATCAGCTCGCCGTTGGGGTAGTTGTCAATTTCAAGCTCGTTTCTAAAATCTTCACGGTCAACATTCCCGCTAATGTCAGAGCCCCTGATCTTCATCCAGTGTGGTGAGTTGGGGGCTTCACCGCCGGGCACCCAATGGTTGGCCAGCTGGCTTACCGGCCTGAACACGGGGTTGTAGTTGGCATTAATAAAGGTGCCAAAGGTGGCCGTGGCAATGGCAAACAGGGTAAAGCCAGAGGGGTTGGCTCCAATGGGCGGTTCATTGGTCAGGTCAACCGCAGTGTAATAAGGGTTTTTGGTACCCAACAGCACATCAATGCAAAAGAAGTCAGTAGTTTTTACGCGCTCGTCAGGGTCAAGCGTGGGGAACAGCTTGCCCGCAAAGGCAAAACCCCTGTAATGGCCCTGGGTGGTTTCATACAACAGCACTGAGCTGCGCACCACAATGAGGCATTTGGTACCTGGGGTGTAAAAGCCCGTATAGGGGTTTTCTTCTGTTATTTCCCAGGTGCCCGTAAGGCAAATGCCGTTGGGGTGCACCAGTTTTTTAATGGGGTCAGTCCTGATGTCGTGCGGGTCGTTCAGGGCGCGCTGTGTTTCTTCAAACAAAACGTTTTTGGCCTTGTCGTAAAAGTCACCCACAGTGCGGACGTAATGCGGCAGCACGTCGTAGGGGTCGCTCCATACAGCGCGCTTTACTTCATTAAATGTTGAGCCTTCGTAAGTGGTCGGGTTAAAAGAGTAACCCGCCAGGTTTTCAGGACTGCACGGTATTACATTTGGTGTGCTCATGTTAGGTTAATTGATAAGTGCTGTGAATCTGACAAAATGGTTAGTAACCGGTAAGTTTCGTTAGGTACTATGGTTAGTGCTCCTGGGCCATAGCGGCCTTGAAGGCTTTGCTTTTTTTCTGTCGTTCTTTTACCTGCTGTTTGTCGGGCAGTGATACATTTTTGGCCAGGCCAACGGTTTTTAGCAGCCAGATGGTGTACCAGGCCACATCAACCTGAAACCAGCGCAGGCCATGCCGGGCCGATTTTGGGAAGGCATGGTGGTTGTTGTGCCAGCCCTCGCCAAATATGAGCAGGGCTACCAGCAGGTTGTTGGTACTGGTGCGGTCAGTCTTTGAGCGGTAAGGGCTGCTGCCCCACATATGGCAAAGTGAATTGATCAGGGCAAAGGCCTGTAGCAGGGCCACACGGTTCAATAACCCTACCCATACCAGCCAGCAAAGGGCGTTGTGGGTATCAAAGGGGCCGGCAGCGCCTACCAGCCCACCTATACCGTAGGCAATGCCAATGATTACAAAGTTTACGATGTAATCATGCCGCTCATGGTCAAGCCAGCGGTAAAAGGGATCTTTATAGAGGTCGGGTGCCTGCTTTTTGTACACCTCTTGCGTCCAGATGTCACTGCGGCGCATCTGTATCCAGCCAAAGTGCACATGCCAAAGGCCTTCTTTTGGGCTGTGTGGGTCTTTGCCGGGCACATCAGTGTATTTGTGGTGCATGCGGTGCATGGCCGACCAGAATATGGGCCCCCGCTGGATGGCCAGGTAGCCAAACAGGGCTATGGTGTATTCCAGCCACTTGGGCACCACATAGGCATGGTGGGCAAACAGCCGGTGGTAGCCCATGGTGAGGCCCAGGCCCGTGAGGGTATAGAATACAAAGAAGGCTATGATTGACGAGACCGACCAGAAGTAGAAGGGCAGTATTACTGCCGCCGCAGTGCTGGCCAGGTTAAGCACAGTAAAGGGTACGTCAAGCCGCTTGCTTACTGTACGCTCTGCTGCTACCGGCCTGCTGGCCGTAGGGGTGGGTGCATTGATGATTTCTTCCATACTGTAACGGGGTGAGGCATCAAAAGGGCCGCCACGGCCTTAGGCCGTGGTGGGTTTCCAGTCTTTGTTCCAGTGCTTAAATACATCACGCACGTAGTTGCGGCGGCGGCGCTTGTTGCTGCGGGCACTGGCCACAATTGATTTAAACACGTACCCATAGGCCGTGAGGGGGTTCCAGCCCATCATAACCTTGCGCACATCTTTAGGGGCATTTAGCAGGTACCAGATGTACATTTTGGTCATGCCCCATACGGTAAAGGCCGGTGTGCTGCGCACGCTGGTGTCGCTCCACTGCCAGAAGGTGGGCGTGTAGTTCATATTTTCAAACAAGGCCACAATGGCTTTGGCCGCCTCTTTGGGGTCGCGCTCGCCCTTGCGCACCAGGGCCATTCCATCAAGGGCTTTATCAAGCGTGGGCCTGAACTCAGCAAATTTAGAGCCCAGCAGCCCGGTGTATGGCCCTGATTCAGAGTATTTAAGGATGGACTTGTCTTTCTTTTCCATGTACTTCAAAAACTGGTTGGCGTTAATGGCCGTGCCAATCAGCAGCCCAATCACCCACACGCGGTACCAGGCATCCCACAGGTCATAATCCTGAAATGACTCAAACGAGTAGCCCACTACCTTGTCATACAGGTGCAGGTTGTACTCAAAGAATTCGTTAACCTGGGCAAAGTTGTCGTTGCTAAAGTCGTTGGTTTTAACCGCATCAATGATTTTGCCCGAAAGCAGGTCAAGCGTACCAGCGGTTATGTTGAGGCCCGATGAAAACAGGGGGTCAACAAAGCCGGCGGCGTGGGGCAGCAGGGCGTAGCGGTGGCCCGTCATTTGCTTAGAGTGGTAGTTGATACGCGGGGTAGATACCCAGTTGCGCACTGACTTGGCGTTTTCAAACTGCCGTGCTATGCCGGGGTGCTTGTTGACAAAGTGGAAGAACTCTTCTTCAGCGTCCATGCCCGTTTCAGGGTACTTGTCGCGGTTCAGCATGAGGCCTACGCTGCACAGGGGGTTGGTGGCATCAAGGTGGTTGTTGAAAGGTATAATCCAGAACCAGCCGCCCTCAAACATGTGGTGCAGGGTAGTTTGTGACATGGGGTATTTAAGGCCGTAGTCTTTGCGGGGGGCACCCACCTGATCCCACAGCTTGACATCAATCATATGGGTAAAGATGCCGCGCGAGTTGGTGATGAGCTCGTCAGAGCTTTCGCGCAGGTCGTATTTTTGTGCTAAGGGCGAGCGGAAGCCGGCCCCATCAACAATGTATTTGGCCGTAAACGCCTCGCCTTTGTCAGTGTTTACGTGCACGGTTTCATCTTTAATATCTACCTCTGTTACGCGGGTTTGCTGGCGCGTTACGGCCCCGTATTGCAGGGCAACTGACAGCATATAGGCGTCAGTATCTTGCCTGAACAGGTGGCAGTCAGGGCCCATGGGCGGGGCCAGCGTGGGGTACTGGTGCGATTCCTTGGGGTTTTGCTCTTCGCCGGCGCGGTGGTATAAAAAGCTAAAAGCGCGCTTTACGCCACAGGCAGGGCTAATGTTGTCTCTTAGTTTATGAAAGGTACTGAGGTTGCTGATTTCGGGCACGCCGTATTTGAGGGCCAGCAGTTTAAACCTGAAGCTGGTGTCTGGCGTGGTGGCCTCGCCAATGGCAAAGCGGGGGTGCGAGCCGGCGTCAATCATCATTACGCTCAGGCCATGCTTGGCCAGGATGGCCCCCAGCATGGTGCCCCCGATACCGGTACCGAGGATGATCACATCATATTGTTTGCTATTGTTCATAGTCGTTGGTGTTTTGTAGTTAGGTGTTTGGCTAGAGGGTTTTGTTTTACTGCAATGGTCATGGCTTATACTTCAATGGTCATTGCAAAATGCTGCTTCAGTTTTTCGCGCACGCGGTTGTAGCCGTGCCGCATTTTATCTTCTTCAGTACCGGGCCAGTTGGCGTTGGTTTCTGCCAGGAGGCTCAGTATAATGGCCGATGCCTGGGTTGTGGGCATACCCAACAGGGTTTGGCAGGCCTGCTCGGTCCAGTTAGAAGGGTTTTGGCCCTTCATGCGCATCACGGTGGCAAAGGGCACGCCGCACATCAGGTCGGCATGGTAAGGGCCGGCCAGTTCCGTCAGCTGGTGCAGTACAGGCACCCCTACCCCACCGGCATAGGCAGCGGCCACGCCAATGCCGCACCACATTTCGGCCCGGCGCGCCTCAGGAAAGGCATCAATGGCCGCCTTAATGGCATGGGGCTGTGCGCCCTTAACCCACCACATGCTGCGCCCCACGCCAGAGTCATACAGCTGGTGCATGTATTCAGGAAATTGCCTGGGGTAGTTGCCGCATTTGTCAATGGTTTTTTTGTGGTGAAAAAAGCCATCGTGAAAGCCATAGCCATCTGGCACGCACCAGGCCAGCATAGGGTCAAGGCGCTTCATGTAGCTTTCAATGCTCATTATGGGTATGGGCAGGCGGGCAAAGGCAAAGCCCGCGCCTACGGTCATAATATAATCGTGCTTGCTGGCGTGGCTGGTGGTAAAGGTGCGCAGCTCGCTGCCCTTTTTCCAGGCCTTAAGCAGGTCTTTCACGGCAAAGCACAGGCCGCTGCCCTCGTAGGCAAAGCCTACGTGGTGGGCATCAAAGGCGGCATCAAGGTTGCTTACTACCTGCTGGTGGGTTTTGGCGGCCAGGGTAAGGTTGTACCCCTCAACAAAGGCGGCCAGTATTTTTTCAAGCGCCGTTTGCACTTCAGGCTGGCAAGGGGCAAAGCCGCGCTTTTCGAAGTATATCTCGTCTTTAGAGAGTTTAAGCATGGTGTATAGCAGGCCTTTAGAGTGCATCGTTATTACTGGTTTGGCTGCCTGGTTGCCAGCTTACAATGCCCTTGGTTTTACTTAGGGTAATGGTGCCGTTGGCGTAAGCATCTAAAGCATAGGTAAGGGTGGTGCGGGCCTTGTCTGGCCATACTACCTCAATGGTGTTGGCGGTGCCCTTGCCCAGGCCAAACAGCAGGGCGCCGGTGTAGTTACTGGCAAAGCCGCCTGTGCCACAGCGGTTGTACTGCACGGTGCGGCCGTTTACGGTTACTTTGGCCCCAATGGCATCGCGGTTTAATGAGGCCTGGGCATCATCTACCAAAGCCACCTTAAGCCAGTTGTTGGTTTTGTAGTTGTTCATAAACACGCGGGTGCTGCCGGCCTCATAGTTGGTGGGCGAGGGGAAGTTGGCATCGTGGGCAGGAATAACCTGCGGCGTGCCGTTTACCAGGCCTTTGAGGTTGCGCGAGTCAGACCCTCGGCTGTCATACCCGCCAATGTTGCGCACAATAATATCAGCATAGCCGTCATTGTTCAGGTCGGCCGCCACAGCAGCGCGCCCGTTTTCGGCCGTTTGTATCATGTCGCGGTTGGTAATGAGTTCAACAATGCCAGGGCCTTGAAAGCCCCACTTGCTTACATCGTAGCTGTAAACCATGTTGCGCTTGCCCCAGTTTTGTAAGGGCGATTTGCGGTACAGGTAGCCTTCGGCCTCCAGCTGGTCATACTGTAGCTCCTGTATATTAAACAGGTGGTGCTCTGCAGTGAGGTCAGCCAGTTGCAGCTCGCTGGGGTTGTCTGTAGTGTTGACCAGCAGCCTGCCGGGGCCGGTACCCATAATGGGGAAGATGCCCCCACCCCTGCCCTGCAGGCAGCCTACGTAGTACAGGTCAGGGCGGCCGTCGTTCTGAATGTCAATGGTGGTTGAGCCCCAGGTAAATTCGTAGGGGTCAATGCTGTTGGGGTTAAAGGGCACATTGTCAGACCCGGCCAGCACAAAGTTGCGTGTGTTGTTGGGCAGAGAGGCATCTGGCGGCATTACGGCAGAGTGCACCACTTTGTTGGGCAGCTCTTTGGTGTAGCCCGAGGCCCCATCAATAAGGGCGTGCATAGAGTTGTGCGAGTTGCTGAAGAACTGCTGCGCCAGGGTGCTTGAGCTGATTACGGGCTCAAACAGGGTATACACATCAGGTATGGGCATGGCCAGGTTCATAGAGGCCCCGCCAAGGTTGCCAGCAAACAGGTCTTCTTTGCCATCGCCATTAAAGTCGGCTGGCGAGAGTGACATC
>CAZXTW010000098.1:0-12785 GCA_964643525.1 uncultured Roseivirgaceae bacterium | reverse complement strand
GTACGGATTACTGAGCTGGTACCTGGCTGGCCAGAGTTCAGCCTATTCAGCGTATTGACCAGCTGTTGCAATCAAAGCTGTCAAGCTCGCAAATTAAGCTGAACTCTGGCCAGCCAGGTACCAGCTCAGTAATCCGTACACGTGGTGTTGTTTCTGCCAACGGCGCTACTACCCCTGTAATTTACATTGATGGGGTTCGGGTTGATAACCGTACGCTAGGTTCAGGTGCCGCTGGTGAAGCCAACAGCACTGGTGGTGCATCAAGCTCTGCCCTGACCGACTTACCCGTTGAAAGCATTGAGCGCATCGAGGTAATTAAAGGGTCTGCCGCAGCTACGCTTTACGGTGCCGACGCTGCCAACGGTGTTATTCAGATCTTCACCAAAAGAGGTACTGCCGGTAAGCCTTCATTTAACTTTGAAACCACTCAAGGTGTATCTGTAGGCACGCAAGACTTCCTGAAGTACGATGAGACTGCTGACATTCTGTTCCGTCCAGGGTGGATGCAAACCTACCGTATGGGTGTTAACGGCGGTAACCAGGCCGTTACCTACAACTTTTCTGGTAGTGTAACCCGTGATGAAGGTTTCCGTCGTGGCAATGCAGATACCCGCTATGGCATGCGTACTGGCGTAAGTGCTAAACTGAACGACCAGCTTGACTACAGTGGTTCATTAGGGGTATCAGCCCAAACCTTTTCTCGTGACCTGAACGCCAACTTTGGTGGCCCTTTTGGTGACCTGGAGTCAAACCTGCTAGGTGAGTTAGATCAGTTAAGCCCTGAAGAGCTGGCTGATGTTGAGCAGGAAGTACTTGACAGGGTTGACCTGTTTGATGACCTGACCCGTACGCGTCGTTTTAACATTTCACAGGCGTTAAACTACCGCCCAATTGAAGGCTTGTTGCTAAGCGGTACTTTCGGTTTGGATGCACGTAGCAGCCGCAACCGCCAAATCCAAACCAATGCCTTTGATATTGCCAGCGGTGGTAATGGTGTAGGCCAGGGTTCAATTGGTGTTTTAGAAAGAAACTTCATTGGCCTTACTGGTACATTCAATGCCCAGTATAAGCGTGCTTTTGGTGACTTCTCACTGAATAGCCAGATTGGTTTTCAGTTCTTTAACGATCGTGACGAGCGTGTATTCTTCTCTGCCAATGATGTAGTTGAAGGTTCACTGTCAATTAACAACGCTGCCGAGCAAACTGCTACTGACATTTTGAACTCTGTAGCCAACTGGGGTTACTATGCCAATGCCAACTTAGGCTTTAAAGATCGCTACTTCTTCGAAGCTGGTGTACGTATTGACCAGAACTCTGCATTTGGTGATCTGGTAGACCCTCAGATATTCCCTAAATTTGGTGTGGCCTATTCACTCTCTAGTGAAAACTTCATGAGTGGCCTCGTAAGCTCAGGTGCTATTAACGCATTGAAAATTCGCGCCAACTATGGTGAAGCCGGTAACTTCCCCCCTGCTTTCGTGAATAACGCTACGTACGTTTCAACTCCATTCCTGGGTAACATTGCTTATACTCAAGGTGCTGCCGGTGACCCTAACCTGAAGCCTGAGCGCTCTAAAACTATTGAAGTAGGTATGGATGTTGCCTTGTGGAACAACCGCATTACTGCTGACTTCAGCTACTACAATACCGTTACTGAAGATGCCATCTTTAACGCGCCATTTGCCCCTTCATTTGGTTTGGGTAACCAGCGTCGTAACTTAGGTGAGATTGAAAACAGTGGTATTGAGCTGGCCTTAAACGTGACGGCTATTGATAACGACACCTGGAACTTACAGCTGAACTACTCTATCAACACCAACACCAATGAGGTAACAGATAACGGTGGCGTAGCGCCTTTCGTTGCTTACGGTTTTACCTTCCTGGGTGTATTTGTTGATCAGGGCCAGCCTGTTGGCTTCTTACGTGGTAACCGCGCTGTGTTAGATGAAAACGGTGCTGTTGAAATCCAACCTAATGAGGTATTAGGCCAGGTTACGCCTGAAGGTTTTGGTTCATTTGGCTTAAACCTGACTTACAAAAACCGGCTTAACCTGAGTATTTCTGGTGACTACCAGTATGGTTCAAGCATTGTTAACGTAAATGAGGTATTAAGCTATGGCTTTACACCTGCTGGCTCTGAATTAGTAGACGAAGCTTTTGTAGGCCAGCCCTTCTTTAACATTGCCAACCTGTTTGTAGAAAGTGGTGACTATGTAAAAATTAGAAATATAGGCATTAACTACAGAATACCTACCAACAACCTGTTTGGTGGTACTGTAATTGACCGCGCCTCTATTGGTTTTAACGTAACCAACCCATTCAACTTTGTTAGCGGCACTATTGACCCTGAAGTATCAGGTGCAGCTCCTACTGGCGCTGCTGGTCGTCAAGGTGTTGACCTTGGTGGTTATAACTACGCCACTGAGTCAGCCCCGCGTACCTTCTTAGCTACCCTGAAGTTGAGTTTCTAATTTAAATTTGATTAAGACACACCATGAAAAAACATATTATTGCTTTGCTAACCCTGGCTGTGGCAGGGTTTGCAACCAGCTGCGATTGGATAGACCCTACTGAAGCAGATCCTAACCCAAACTTGACTCAGGATGCGATTATTGCCTCTGGTAATGCTACTGACCCCTGGATTAATGGTTTGGAAAGGCAATTGGCTATTGTTACGCAGAACTACACTGTAGAGTCTGAAATTGCCAGTGACAATTACATCAATACGTCAACGTTTTACAATACCAACTTTGACAACCCTGTAATTCAGTTTGCAGATGCTGACGTGAACAACTTCCTGTTCACGATATCTGACCTGCGCGAGTCTGCCAGAATTGGCTTGAGTATTATTGCCCCTTCTGACACCTCTACTACTAATGCTGATTTGGCTGAGATGTTTTACTTCAAAGGCATTGCCTTTTTGCTTTCTGCCGAAAACCTAGTGGCCAACCCTGTTGAGCCCGGTGGTGTACCTCAGCCGTTTAGTGTGAATTATGATTCGGCAGTTGCTAACTTCACTACAGCCTTGCAGCTGGCGCCTGGTAATGCATCATACCACTTAATACTGGCACGTACGTATTATGGTATGGGTGACAGAGCTAACGCTGTAACCCAGGCAAACGCTGCCCTGGCCGCTGACGCTTCTTTGTTAAGGGTAATAGAGTATGACAACTTGAACACCCCTACCAACATTATGCAGAACGCCATTTATGACAGGGCTAACTTTGACCTGCAGCCGCTGCCTCGTTTGGACTTCCTGGATCCTAAATTTGCAGTTACAGGTGCCAACGAAGCTGATCAGCCCTTTGTTAAGGCTGAAGAAGCACACCTGATTCTGGCTGAGGCTGCCATTGCCTCAGGTAATTTAAATGAAGCACAAACACACTTTACCAACCTGTTGGCTCTGGTTGCCACAAGGCCTACTACTACTGTGCCTGAGACTGACCAAAGAAGAGAGAATTCTGGTACGGGCCCAGCACGCCCCAATGGTTCAGCCATTGAGGTACGCGCCAGTGCCAGCGATCCTTTCAAGGCTGGTTTGCTGCTTACCCGCTCTACCTTTGAGGTGGGTAATATTGTTGAGGTAACTGTACCTTCTATTTCTGGCACAAGTGTAATCCAGGCAGATGTTGATGGGTTGACTAACCTTGATGACGCCCTTGAGCTTTGCTACTTACTGCGCCAGGAGGTATTTATTGCTGAAGGCCGCCGGATGAACGACCTTGGCATTAGATGGCCATTGTCACAAAACGAGCTGTTGCAAAACCCCAACCTGAACGATGGTGACGCAGAGTTACAGGCCATTATTCCTTCATTTATTCCTACTGATAAAGGTATGGATGCCTTTACCTGGGATGTAGCTAATAATCAGGTAACGATTACTTTCAACATGAACCGTGTACTTGTTGAAAACAAAACGAACAATAATGTTGTGCCATTTGAATAAGGCAGAACACCATGATAATCCTCTTTAATGGATAAGTAAAAAAAGCGGCTCGTTAAGGCCGCTTTTTTTATTGGCTTGCTTTATCATGCATCAGCTTATTGTACCATTACCGTTGGTACAGTAAGGCGAACGATGATGAGATTACTGTACCATTGCCATTGGTACAGTAGGGTGAACGATAATGAGATTACTGTACCATTGCCGTTGGTACAGTAGGGTGAACGGCGTTGGTATTACTGTACCATTGCCGTTGGTACAGTAGGGTGAACGGCGTTGGTATTACTGTACCATTGCCGTTGGTACAGCAGGGTAACGATCTACCAACCTACTTCAGCAGGAACTATAACACAGAACAGAATTATAAGTTAAGAGAAAAGTACAGGCCCCTGGCAGCCGGTATTTACGAAACGTGGCTATATTACATATTCTGTAGTGGCAGTGACACATAAAATGTGGCACCTCTACCTGGCTCTGATTCACACCAAATGCGCCCCTCCATATTATCAATAAACCGCTTTACAATTGAAAGCCCCAAACCTGTTGAGGCTTCACCAGCTGTGGGGCGTGCCGAAAGCTTTTGAAACTTGCCAAACAGCCTCGGTTTATCTTCTTCTAATATGCCTGGCCCTTCATCTCGAATACCCACGCGCACTTCATTTTCGCTTTGGAAATAATCAGCATAAACATTACTTCCATTATTTGAAAACTTGATTGCGTTTGAAAGCAGGTTTTCAAACACCTGCATGAGGTAATTCCTATCGGCCACCACATTACAGGGGTGTAAATTATCTGCCAAATGTAGGGATATATCTTTCTTAGAAGCAACTATTGAGTAGTCTTCAACTACACGCTGCAACAACGAGGCAATATCCAGGTCTTCTAACTTCAGGTTTAATGGCATACGGTCCAGTGCATCGGCATCCAGAATGCGGTCAATCATATACGTCATTCTCTCTGTTGCATCTACCACCTTCCCCAAATAAGTACTACCTGTGGTATCTACCTGGCCATCCATCTTTATCAGGTCTACCAACCCTTTTATTTGGTTTACAGGGCTGCGCAGGTCATGGGCTACCACACCAATCAGGTTGTTTTTTTCTTCATTGAGCTTTTGCAGTTGCCGGTTTTGTATGGTCAGGGTTTCTTTTTGGCGCACTACCTCTTTGGTACGTTCATCAACTTTTACCTCCAGCCCCTCATTAGCCATTTTAAGCTCATTAATGAGCTTCTTATTGTCGCGCCGCAATGAATATACCTCTAAGCCCTGCTCAAGTACCTGTATCATTTCTGACTCTTGCCAGGGTTTAGTCAGGTACCGAAAAATACCACAATCATTAACGGCTTCAATAATTACATCAATATCACTATAACCAGTAAGTATCAGCCTGATAGGTTCTGGATGGTCAGGAATAACCCGTTTTAAAAAATCAACCCCGCTCATGCCAGGCATTCGCTGGTCAACTATAATTACTTCAACAGCCTGTTCTTTTAAAATCTCTAACCCTTCATCGCCACTGGTAGCCGTAAAAATATTAAAGCGGTCATCAAAAGTAGCTTCAAATACATTCAGGTTAATTTCTTCATCATCTACATACAATATGTTAAATTGTTCCATCAGAGCAATTATCAGTTTTCAACAAATGGCTTATGCTAGTTACTCTGCCTGGCTTTGCAGCCCTTACCTGGCAGCAGGGGCGTGCTGGCTAGCAGGCAAACGATTCCTGACAGTTAAGTTGTACTACTTATCCATAAGAAACAAGCTTTTTGTGTATATCTTGTTATACTGCAACCTACCTTGCTTTTAAGCGTTTTGTAAACAGGCACAGTACTTACATTTTTACTATATTAATTGTCAATTAGGGCTTTTGCCTTCAACTGACAATAGTTTTATCTACACCTAATTAGCATTAAAAGGCTGTTGAGCCATGGGAAACGACGCCCCACTTCCTGAAAAGTACCAGAAACTACTGGCTGAACTACAACAGCACCAGGCATTGGTAGCGCAATACCAACAAGAAAATCAAACCTACAAAAATATATTCAGCCACCTCAAGGCAGGTTATTTAAGAATAACTAACAGCGGCCTCATTGAGCTGGCAAACCCAATGGCAGTACAGCTACTGGGCTACAACACCTTAACACAAGTACAGGGTAAGGTGTCACTTTTTGAGCTTTTTCAGCAACAACAACGGGTAGCCCCATTACAAGAGCGCCTAGACTGCTACAATACAGTAAACGACTATGAAGTTGAGCTCATACACACCAGTGGCAACATCATTATCGCTGAGTTTAACTTTCATGTTGTACCAAGTGGACCTAAGCAGCCCACAGTTATTGAAGGTGTGTTTTTTGACATCACCAACCGGCGCAAAGCCGAAGAAACACTCATGAATGACCGCGAAACCCTGGGCAGTTTATTAACCCACGCCGAGGGTGCCATTTACCGCTGCAAACCCAATAGTGCACGCACCATGGAGTACATTAGCCCCGGCTGCCTTGAACTAACGGGCCACACACCTAAAGCCTATACCAACAACAACGTATTATACGGCACTGATGTAATATACAGCCCTGATGCCCCTCTTGTGCTGCAAACAATTCAAGATGCCACCGCCCGTAAAAAGCCTTTTGATTTAGAATACAGAATTATCACAGCCAAAGGGCAACAAAAATGGGTGCAAGAAAGGGGCATGGGTGTTTATGACAGCCAAAGTACATTGTGTTACCTTGAAGGGCTGATTACTGACATTACCCATCAAAAAGAAATTACTGCCACACTTGAAGAAAAAAATACAGCCCTGCTTAGCTCACAAAAGGCCCTTAGCCGGAAGACAGAAACGCTAAACGAAATTAACCAACAGCTCACGGTTGAAAAAGAAGCCATTAATGCCTCTGCCATAGTATCTGTGGCAGACCTGGCCGGTAATATTGTAGATGTGAACGATACCTTTTGCGAGGTTTCTGGTTACAGCAGAGAAGAGTTAATGGGTAACAACCATAGCATATTAAACTCAGGCTTCCACAAAGCAAGCTTCTGGAAAAAAATGTGGAAGCGTATTACCAATGGCAAAACATGGCGCGGTGAAATCTGTAACGCTAAAAAGAATGGAGATATTTATTGGGTTGATACTGTAATTGTGCCTTTTTTAGATGAAAGCAATACCCCCTGGCGGTACTTTTCATTACGCTTTGAAATTACCAAACGCAAAGTGGCTGAATCAAAACTACAAAAGGTAAACAACAGGTTAGAAGAGCTTAATACTGAGAAAGACGCATTGATAAGCATTGTTGCGCATGACTTGAAATCGCCCTTAAAACGCATTAAAGGCATTGTAGAGTTAATACGGCTTATTGATAACCCCGACGAGCGTTTACAATACCTGAATATGATTGGCAAAACCATTGAAAGTGGTGAAGAATTAATTCATGATTTGCTTGAAATTAACAGCATAGAGCAATCAAAGCTGCCTATCAGCACCCAAACCATTGAACTGGTTAGCTTTTTGGGTACCATAGTAGATTCTTTCAGGCATCAGGCACGTACCAAAGAAATTGTACTGCAATTTACACCTGCCACGCAAAAGATTAATGCCGTTACAGATGCTGATATGTATGGCAGGGTTGTTGAAAACCTATTATCAAACGCCATCAAGTTTTCACCTGCCAATAAAACTGTAGCCATAGCATTAACCGAAACCCCTCACAAAGTAGTACTAGAAATACGAGACGAAGGGCCAGGCATTAGCCAGGCCGACCAGCATAAAATGTTTAGGAAGTTTCAACGACTTAGCGCACGCCCCACCGCTGGCGAAAACTCAACTGGCTTAGGCCTTTCTATTGTCAAAGCCCTGGTTGAAAAACTCAAAGGCGAGATTTCAGTAGAGAGTACGCTGGGCAAGGGCACATCTTTTTTCTTTGAGTTGCCGCTAGCACGTAATAAATAGCACACCAGAACAAATGCTGAAAACTAATTTGGCCTACCCACTCGGGCACATAGCCATCAATATTATTTTGGAGCTACACCAAAGATTGCAACCTATTTATACTAAATTTATAGACGTGAACGCTTCTGAATTCTGGCATACTTATTACCGTACCCGCACCTACAAGCGCTAATTTACTTATGAACGATTTTAACCAAATTACCTTCGGCAAAATAGCAGTTATTCTATTGATCGTATTTTTTGGAGGTAACAGCTTGGGTCTGGCTCAGGGAAGCAACAAAACTATTGATGAAATACGCAAATGCTTTAGTGGCTACAAGCAAAGCATAATGGACCAGAACGGTGTTGAGGCAATTGAGTTTATTGACCTGAATATACTGGAATATTATGGCAATATGCTAGATAAGATCAAGTTTGCCAACCAGGCAGAAATAGACTCGATGAGTATGTTTGACAAACTCATGATCATTACCGTCAGGCACAACAGCACTACTGAAGACCTTAATGCATTTACCCCAAAAAGCCTGTTTATTAAAGCAGTAGACGAAGCCTGGGTAGGCAAAGAAACCATTGCCAACATGAATATTGGCGAGGTAGAAGTAGAAAAGAAACATGCAAAAGGCTACTTACAATCTAGCGGGCAGCCCATACCCTTTTACTTTATGTTTTCTAAACAGGCTGGCCTGTGGAAAATTGACCTGAAATCTGTAACCCCAATCATTAACTTCTTTTTAGAGCATATGGCACAGCAAAGTGGCATTTCTCAAAACGAGCTTATTATACAACTTGTTGAAATACTTTCGGGCCGTGCAGTATCTGGTAATATATGGCAACCTACTCAGTAATCAATGCCTACCCTGAAGGCCACTTTAACTGATTTGTATTAACCTCAATTTGCTATATTTAAGCCTTTGTTCCAGTATACTGTAGCCTTGTTGTATTACCCAACCAATTCAGTCAACCTAGACTCAAAGCATGAATAGCACCATAGCTTACATTCAACTATTATTATGCCTGGGGCTGTTTTTAACGGCTTGCCAAACCCAACCGCAAAAAGCCCAGGAACAACCAGCCTCCCCCCCCACCAAGGTAAGGTTTGCCACATTTAATACGGCATTGTCAAGGCCAGATCAGGGGCAGCTGTTACGCGACCTTTCAACGCCTGGCAATCAACAGGCCAAAAACATTGCAGAAATAATACAGCGCACTCGCCCAGACGTATTGTGCCTGCAAGAGTTTGATTTTGATGCCACCGGTCAGGCTTTGGCGCTGTTTCAAAAAAACTACCTGGCCATAAGTCAAAACGGGGCTGCGCCCATAACTTATGCCTATGCACAGGCCTTTGAATCAAACACAGGGCAGCCTTCAGGCTTTGACCTGAATAATGATGGTGAAATTGAAGGCCCTAATGATGCCATAGGCTACGGCAACTACCCTGGCCATTATGCATTTGCACTGCTCTCGCAATACCCCCCCATACACCCTGACAGCATTCGTACCTTCAAGCAGTTTTTATGGAAAGACATGCCCAACGCCTTGCTGCCTACCAATGCCAATGGCACCCCGTACTATACAGATGAAGAGCTGGCTGTACTCAGGCTGTCGTCAAAAACGCATGTTGATGTACCAGTGAACACCCCTTTTGGGGTGGTACACCTCATTATGGCCCACCCTACGCCGCCGGTATTTGACGGCCCTGAAGACCGAAACGGCAAGCGTAACTCTGACGAAATAAGAATGCTGGCAGACTATATCAAAGAAGGAAGGCTATCAGCCTACCTGTGTGATGACCAGGGCAGGTGCGGTGGCTTAAAGACCGGCACCAAGTTTATGATTATGGGTGACCTGAACGCTGACAAGTATTTTGGAGACAGCCGCAAGCAGGCCATTGCCCAGTTAATGGAAACAGCTGTAATTAAACGCTCAATTGCAGTAAAAGGTAAAGTGCCAGAAAGTATAGGCGGAGAAGAGAATAACAGACTGAACCTAAAAGACACCAGCAGGTATAGCCACCTGGTAAAGTGGCATACAGCTGTTTGGGGCATGCGGGCCGATTATGTGCTGCCCACTGTAAACGTACCAGTGAGTGAAACAGGTATTTTCTGGCCAACTACAACTGACTCTTTATACTATTTGGTAAAAGACAAGGCAAGCTCTGACCACAGACTGGTTTGGCTTGATGTGCCTATTCTGTAACTCAGCTTTCGGTTTACTAGAAAACAACAGATTGTAGCCGGGGTAATGAAAAGAATAAAGGCTGTGAATTGGTATTCAACAGCCTTCAATTGTTATGTGGAATTAAGTATAATACACAAAGTGCTATAAGTAGTAAACTCAATGCATAAAAATTACACCTGGTAAGCCCTTATGAGTTTGAGTATACTTTTTGAAATTTCTTTGCTTTTCTAAGTGGCAGTGTAAACAGGGCACCATCAACCATAATAATGGTCAGGTTTTTATCTTGTTGTACTTCACTAATAAAGTCAAGGTTTACCGTTACCTGCTTATCTAACTTATAAAAGTTATTCTCTTCTAACTTGGCACCTAGCTCACGCATACTTCTGGCAACCAATACCTTTTCGCCATTTTTTAAATACAGGCAAGTGTAATTACCTTTAGCCTCACAATACATCACAGTATCAACCCTGATAATCTTGGTGGCTTTTTCAGTGGTAATAACAATTTTCTGTACCGGATAACCTACTACTTCTGTACGCATGGCTCTCAAATTAGGGTTAATTACAATTAAATAGTTACAGATACTTAGCATCACCTTTTGGTGTATGCAACTCCTCACATCAACATCTATTGATTTACAGGCTTTTTGAACGCAAAGTAAACTTTACTTATTTACGTTACTATCTTCCTTTTTTATTCTAAACTCAGTGAGGTAACTTGGGTTGCTTTGGCAGTAGAATCACTATTTTAATGAAAATAAGTTGAACATACAACTAACCCTCATTAAACTTTTAAAAAGCAAACCATAGCGAGCCATTAACAAATAAATCACTGCATCTAATTACTTTTGCAATACAAACAATAAACTTAAATAGTTCAATCAAAATATTCATATCTCACCAATATTCTCATACCATCAAAAAAGCCATACCTTTTAAAAAGGTATGGCTCTTTATAAGGGCTGTGTACGCTATTAACTTTGCTTAATAAGTTCTACGTTACAAGTAATCCTAACTTCTTCGCCTATCATCAATCCTCCATTATCAAGTGCTGAATTATACTTCAGGCCAAAGTCAGTGCGGTCAATCGGGCCATATACTTTTAAGCCGGCACGTGTATTACCCCAAGGGTCTTTTACCACACCTCTAAACTGGGCATCTAAGGTCACTGTTTTGGTTACACCGTTCATGGTCAGCTCACCAGTAACCTTATACTTATCACCCTTTACCTTCTTAAACTTGCTGCCTTTAAAAGTAATGGTGCCATGCTGCTCAACATTAAAGAAATCTGCACTTTTTAAGTGGCCATCCCTTTTCTCGTCTTTGGTATTAATACTGGCTGTCTTAATTACTACTTCAAAAACAGCATCAGTAAAATCATCTTTATCTGCTTTAACTGTTACTTCATAATCTTCAAACTCACCAGTGGTTTCAGAAATCACCAAATGGTCTACAGCAAAGCCAACATTTGAGTGTGAGCCGTTGGGTTCAGTTTTCCATACAGTACTTTGGGCCTGACTCGTGGCAGCTACCAACAACAATGCAATAGCGCCAAACAATACTTTTTTCATGTTTCAGTTTGTTTATGTTTAATGACAGCAAATATAATGTAGCTACATCAATGTTCAAACATTGAAAGCAAAAAAATAATCACTCAAGCTTAAAAGCGCTTGAATATTAAAGCACAGTTATCTTAACAGGTAAATTTTGCCGTATCCCTTTTTAAAAGCATTATCGGCCGCTGTTTGCCTGGCATCAACCCGCTGCCCGTTCATAAACACATCAACCTTATACAGGTACACCCCATTGGCCAGTTGGTCGCCGTACTGGTCGCGGCCATCCCACGCAAAATCAGTAATATTATTACCTATACGCAGGGGCCCCAGCTCTTCGCCAAAAATTTCGCGCACTACACGGCCTGTAACCGTCATAACCCTGATCCGTATCTGGTCGGGAATTTCACTGCCAGTAAGCGTAAACACAAAGCGCACACTGGTACTAAACGGGTTGGGGTACGGGTAAAAATGGGTAATAGTGGCTTCATTCACCACCTCAAAACTAATAGTATAGGGTTGCAGGCCTGAGGCATTGCCACTGCCATCTGTAGCCTGCACTTGCAGGGTATACACCCCGTCTTCAAGGCCCTGCGGCTGGTAATTGACCTGAAATGGCTCTGTGGCAGTAGCTGGCACCCAGGTAACTGCCGGGTTGGTAAAGTTTACACGCTCAAAAGTACAAGCCTCGCAAGGTGCCTTTACAAACACATCAACACCGGTGGTATCTTCCTTCAGCACCAGGCTGCCCTGGTCACGCACATTAATGGCTATCAACGGGCTGGCAGATACTATCTCGCCATCAAGTATTTGCTGCCCATCAAAAAGCACCTCAAGCACGGGGTGCACGTTATCGCGTGAAACATCTATGAAATTCCTGGCATTGAGTAAATTATTATTCAAGCTCTGCTCGGGCAATACCTGTGGGTTGGCAAACACTGTAAGGTCGTTCAGGCCAGCACGGCCTTCGGTACTAATCGGCACAAAAAACAAAAACGAACCGCTACCTGCCAGGGCGGGCAGCTTTATTGACAGCTCTTCAATGGCCTGTGTTTCACGGTTTAGCAAAGTAATGGCCACAGGCACTGAATCAGCAAAAGCGGTGCGCGCAATATTCACAAACCTAAAAGGCACTTGTACAGCCTCACCCTCTTGCAGGCTAATG
>CAZXTW010000097.1:0-12790 GCA_964643525.1 uncultured Roseivirgaceae bacterium | reverse complement strand
CCCATTACAGTATTGGAAGAGCTGGACCAGTTCAAAAAAGGGAACGATACAAAGAATTTTGAAGCCCGAGAGTTTATCAGGCTGCTGGATAAGCTGGCCGATGGTAAAGACCTGACCGAGTGGATACCGATTAACGGTAAAACAAGGGGCAATTTTAAGGTGCTGATGAATGTTACCGGTAGCAAACAGGATGCCGACAAGATTTTTGGTGAAGAGAAGATGGATCATAAGATTCTGAACTCTGTGCTGAAGCTACGGGAAGACTTAAAGGGCAGCGGCCGAAAGGAAGAGCAAGCCCGCCCGGTGATTATGGTGAGTAAGGATATTAACCTGAGGCTTAAGGCCAAAAGCCTGGGTATACAGGCTGAAGATTATGAAACCGGCAAGATTAAAAATGTCAATGAGCTGTTTACAGGCAAGCGTGAAATGACTACGGTAGACCCAGAGGCCATTAACCAGTTGTATGAAGATGGCCAGATTACTACCAGAAGTGTGCTGCGCAGAAAACCAGAGTCAAACAGTTATTTTATTTTAAAGAGCGATAAAAACAGCGGGCTGGCCTTTTACAACCCCATTACCAAAAAGGTAGAGAAGGTAGAAAAACGGAACGTATACGGCATAAAGCCTAAAAATGCAGAACAGACATTTGCCATACATGCCATACTGAACCCCGATGTGAAACTGGTGACGGTACAGGGGGTAGCAGGTACAGGCAAAACGTTGATTGCCCTGGCGGCTGCCCTGGAACAACGCAGGGATTTTAAGCAGATTTACCTGGCCCGGCCCATTGTGCCCCTGAGTAATAAGGATATAGGGTATTTACCTGGCGATATTAAGTCAAAGCTGAACCCTTATATGGAGCCACTTTGGGATAACCTGAATTTTATTAAGAGCCAGTTTGAAGAGAATTCAAAAGACGCCAGCCGCCTGACGGATATGGTGAATACTGAAAAACTGATGATTACACCACTGGCGTACATCAGGGGCCGTAGCCTGTCAAATATTTGCTTTATTGTAGATGAAGCACAAAACCTGACACCGCATGAGGTGAAGACGATTATTACCCGGGCAGGGCAGAATACAAAGATTATTTTTACGGGTGATGTGTACCAGATTGATACACCTTACCTTGACTCGCAAAGTAATGGGCTGTCTTATTTGATAGACCGACTGAAAGACCACCCCATTTATGCACATATTACGCTAGAGAAGGGCGAACGCTCAGAGCTGGCCAACCTGGCGAATGAGCTCCTTTAAAATGAATAATTAACAGTGAATAATGAATATAAAAGGCCTTTGTGGTAATGCACGAAGGCCTTTTGTATTAATCGTATTTGTAGCCTTTGCCGTGGTCAGGTTCGAGTTCAACCCCCAGCCCAAGTACCAGGCGGTTTACAAAGTTGAAGTAGGCAATAACCAGCGCAGCATCAAGTATTTCACGATCACTGATGCCCAACTGCCGAAGCGTGTTTTCATAGTATTGCCTGTTTACGGCATGTGGTGTGTTGGTCATGACTTCAGCATAGGCGCACCAGGCGGTATCAACGTCATCTAAGCCTGCTTCGTGGTAGTTGTCAATGAGGCGCTGTAGTTTGGAGGCGTCCTTCCAAAAATGATTCAGGGCCTCCCCATGGTGTACTGTACAGTATTTACACTGGTTGTTGACTGATACGATCACGGCCATCATTTCACGGCGGTACCGCTTTAATGGCGACTTGCCGAACATGATGGTCATGTACAACTCCATATGGTTGATGATTGACTGCGGATTGAGGGATTGTATTTTGTGTACCTCAGCAATTTTACCTCTTGATTTTAACAGGCCATCGTAAATTTCTTTGAGTTGCCCTTCGGCCTGTTCAGGCTGAATGGTGTTTATATATGCCATAACGGATACTTATTTAAGCGGCAAGTTAGCTGAATTTACTTTGTATGGTTGATAAATGGACGACAAATAGCGGCAAATGGCGCTACACCCCGGTATAAATACCCTATTACACCGGGGTACAGCCCCTTGGCACACCGGGGTATACAGCACCAGTACACCCGGGTATAACACCTTGCTACAGGGCGTGTAGCAGGTTAGAGTAAGCCCTGCCCAGCCCCTGTACACCCGGGTATAGCAGCCCGCTACACCCCGGTGTAGCAGCCTGTTTACACCCCGGTATAGAAAAAGCCCCAACCTTTTGGCCGGGGCTTTTAGTATCAAAAATGTTTATGCTGTTACTTGATTAGCACGCCAATGTTGATGAGGTTTTCACCATCAGAAACGATAACGCGGTACAAGCCAGCCCCCAATTGCCCTGCGGTACGGATGTTGTAGTCAAACGTATCAGTTTCAGGCTGGATGTTGCTGGTGTATACGGTGCGCCCACTGGCATCAACCATGCGGAGTTCAAGTGGCCGGTTTTCATAACCGCGCACCCTCAGGTTAATGTTATTGCCCTCAGTTGGGTTGGGGAATACCATAAGCTCACGGATGGCGAAGGCATCATTGATGATGGCACTTACTACCGGCGTGTATTCAAACTGGCCGTCAAAATCAACCTGGCGCAGGCGATAGTAGTTAATGCCTGTACGTGGTGTATTGTGCCTGTACTGGTATTCATGTAAAGACTCAGTGGTACCGTTGCCATCAACCGTGCCAATGTTATTGAATGTTAACCCGTCAGTACCGTGCTGTACTTCAAAGTAGTCGTTGTCACGTTCGCTGGCTGTTGACCAGTCTAACACGATGCCGCCATTGCTTACCGACGCGTTAAAGCTGAGCAGTTCAACGGGCAGGCCATTCAGGAATGAGGTAGATGACAGTGCCTGCGGGCTGAAGGTTGCAATTTCATTGTCAGTAGTTAAGAAACCAGAGTTGGCATCAGAGCCACCGTCAACAGAAACGGGGCCGTTGGTAATCCAACGGACGCCATCATGCTTGGCAATTCTCAAGTCGGCCAGGGCAGCGCCATTCACATCAGCATCGGCAGCCCAGAACATTCTGATGCGGCCACGGCCAGGGCCCGCTACACTGTCGATATCCCAGTACTCGCGATTGCTTATCAGTACAATTGGGGTGGCAGCCGTATCAGTAATGGTTGCACCAATAGCGGTATTGGGGTTGGTACGCTGGTAATCAGCTCTGAATACACTACCACTAACCACATCAAACATACCAATTGGGCGGTATACAGACATTTGGCCCGTTGGGAAGTCAAAGTCAGTATCAGTGGTGAACACCTTATCTACCGGGCCATCAACAAAGCTGTTGTTGCTGGCATTAGATACCGTAGTACCATCAAGCACGGTTAATGTGTTGCTGCTGGTACTGGTAATACGGCCCAGGGTAAGGTTCAGGTCATTAGAGATATCAATGGGGCTGCTCAGGATTAACCTGTCTGCCGCAGCATCTTTATTGATCTGCAGGTTAAAGAAGCGCTCTGTGCCCGTGGCATTGAGGTCAGAATCAGTAGAACCAGCAAAGGTTACTGTACCCGTACGCTCTTCAAAGGTACCACCAGTATTGTTTAACCAGTTGCCATGCACCGTTAATGCAAAGTTGCTGGTGTTGTCAATATCAACCACACTAGACACCCCGTTGATTTCAAGGTTGCCTAACAGGGTAATGTCAGAGGCGAAACGACGGGTACCGTTGGCAGTTACTTCAATGGTGTAGAAGTTTTGGCCGGCGGTGTTAAATAGGGTTCTGGTACCGCTACCACCGAAGGTTACCTTACCTGTACCAGGAATGAAGGTACCGTTGTTTACCCAGTTACCATCAAGGAAGATATCGTTGTTATCTGACGAGTTGACATCAAGCTGGCCATCAATGGTAAGGCTGGTTTCAACGTTAAAGTCAGACCCCATTCGCAATGAGGCAGTACCGGCGATTTGAAGAATATCAAAATCTTCACTGGGGTTGGTAGTAAAGCTGAACTGCAAGCCCGAGGCACCGTCAAATATGATGGTTGAGCTTGTTTCGTTTATTACCGAGTTGTTGGTCCAGTTGCCAGCAATGTTTATGGTACGGCCTACTATTGTAAAGGCAGTGACTGTATTGTTGTTGACAAAATTGCCATTAATGTCAATATCATTATTCAAGGTTTTGGTACCACTACCTGACAGGGTAAAGTTATTAAGTGGCAACGCAGTGGGATGGGTAATGGCCTGGTTGGCACCATCTAGCGTAAGGGTACCGGCCCTTGATACAAAGGCAGAAGCGTTTACGCTGGTGATGTTCCAATCGCCTGCCACATTTACATTGAAGCTTGACGCTGAGACGTCAATACCACCATCAGACATGGTGAGGTCACCATTCACGTCAAGGTCAGCAGTTAGCTCCCAAACGGTGTTGCCCGTAATAGAGAGGTTATTGAAGGTAGTGTTGCCAAAGTTGAACTGGGCAGAACCCAGTACAGAGGCCATCTCGACAGTAGAGAGGTTGCCGAAGGTCATGGTGCCTGCGTTGGTAACGTTACCCTCGAAGGTAATTGTACTGGCTGAACCGTTGCTTACAATAAAGGTACCAGTTGCGCCCACAGTTAAATCACCCATGACATTAACTGATTGGCCTGTAACGGTGACTGATGTACCACCCTGCACCTCAAGGTTGTTGATGGTAATAGCCCCTGTGGCAGACTGAATAACAGGATAACGACCAGATGGTACGCCTGTGGGTATAACCACGTTCACTGAGGCTGAGTTGGGTATGATTCCGCTGCTCCAGTTGCCGGTATTTTCCCACTCAGTACTGAGATTACCTGTCCAAGAGTAGGTTACGGTATTTTCGATCCAGCGGATAACACCTGTATTGGCATCGGCAGCAACTATGTCATCTTCAAAAGCGAAGCCTGCCAGCGGGCCTGTAGCATCAACAAATACAATGGTATCATTGGCAGTAGCCTGAGTAGCCCTGACGTTGTTTGACGGCCCGGAACCGAATGATATATTAAATATGCTATCACTTAAAGGTGCCTGCAGGTTTTGCCAGTTCATGTAGCGGCCACCTGCTTCGCCATTGGTGAATGCACCTTCGCTAAAGTTCATGGTGCCTGTTAGCAGGGTATCAGCATCGGCATTGGTAAATATGGTAACACCGGCACCATCAAGATGGTCAAGGGTGTAGTATTTAAAGGCCGACTTACTGCCATTACGCAGGTTGAGCTGGTAACGGCCGCTACCGCCCTGGTTGGTAATGGTGGCACGGTTACCACCATCTGTACCTACCACACTTAGGAGGCTGTTTACGTTAATTCTTGAGCCATCACCCATGCGGATGGTTTCATTAGGCCCAACCAGTAGGCTACCCCCGTTTACAATTAACAGGTCAGTACCAGCACCATCACCCACAATTACATCATTGCCATTTAAGTCAACAGTACCATCGTTAATCTGGAACCTAAGCTGCACGTTCAGGTCATCACCCAGGTTATATACAGCACCGCTGTTGGCGTTAATACGTAAATCATAGAAGGGCGAACCATTGGTGGTTATGGTACGGGTAGCCGCATTACCTGCCATGATGGTGATAGAGGTGCTGGGGTCAAACGTACCGTTGTTGGTAAACAGGTTGTTGATGGTCATACCATTGGTACCATTGACCATATCAACAGTGGCCCCGGCGCCTATCAGGAAGTTGTCTTGAATAACCAGTGGGCTGCTTCTGGTCAGGTTGTAGGTAACACCATTCTGGAATTCAACGTCATAAAAGTCTGAGGTACCATTATCAATGGTTACAAAGCCAGCATCAGCCGAGAAGATCACCTCACCAGAACCTGGTGTGAATGTACCCGTACCGCCTACCAGCCAGGCACCTTTTACCCTTACACGGTCGTCAGTATCTGTGGTAATCAAAGCCCCATCGATGGTCAGGTCGCCTACTACCAGCAAGTCTTCATCACCAGCAGCAGTAGAGATGATTTCAATACTGGCATTTTGCTCAATGGTGAGGTCTTTACATATGGCAGTATCGGCCAGCCCTTCAATTAAGATGGGGTAGTTTACACCTGTAATTACTGTAGGAATGGTTACATCAGAAGTAGAGTCGGGCACGAGGCCTGAATCCCAGTTGGCGGCATCAAACCAGTTGGTACTGCTGTTGCCGTTCCAGTTAAATGTTAGCGGCACCTCCCAATCAATCAGGTTGTTGGGGTCGTTGTCATTGGCTTCACCCTGGAAGTCACCGCTGGGGTCAGTAAAGAACAGGGTGCCACTTAACCCGGTAGACTTAGTGACGTTAAAGCCCGCTGTTAATGTGGTAGAGAAGGTTACCCGAGGTATGGTGAGGTCTTGCGTATTTTCAACCCTGAGGTACGTACCGTTGTTGTCACCATTGCGGAACTCGCCGTCATTAAAGTTATCAGTCGCATCAATTGTACCTGTAGCACTGATAAAGATGCCGTTTTCATCACCATTTTCAATGATGTAGTTTGAAGCAGCAATAGTACCGTTGACACTAAAGCCATAAGTAGCCGTACCGGTTACCTGTACAGGGCTTGCTGGTGTACCAATGATGTTGATACGGCCACCTGTGTTTACAATCAGGTCAACATCGTTGCCTAAGTTCAGGGTACCACCAGCGCCAAGGGTCATGGTGCCAGCAATGTTTACATTGTCAGTACCGCCGTTACCCAAATTTAAGGTTTGGCCATTGCCATTAAATATACCAGAGGTGAGGGTGAAGTCTCCATTGGTACTTACATCTTCATTAGCCAGGAAGGTGGTGGTGGCACTGCCTTCCATAACCAAATTAAGCAGGGTAGAACCGTTAAGGTTAATTTGTGATGTACCCCCTGGTGCTGAGTTGGTAAGGTATATGGTCCCGCTTGATTCAAAAGCACCGTTACCAGTGGCCAGTAAATCTGCCTGTACTTGAATTACCTCGCCATTGGCGTCAATTTCACCACCAAAAGTGGTCAGGTTGTTTACTTTAATGGTATCAGTATCAATACCACCTACAATGTTTAGCTGGGTACCCAGCGGCTTGTTGCTGACAATATTGTTGAAGACATTGCCCTGGGCCGACTGGTTGTTAACGCGGATGTTCTGGTTGCCAGTGCCATTAAAGGTTACTGTACCCGTGCGTGGCACAAAGTTACCCTGGAAGCCCAGTTGATCGTCATTGCGCCATTCACCCCCTACAGTAATGTCATACACAGAGGTGCCTCCATCATTACTTACGTCAAGGGTAACCCCATCGCGAATTTCAAGGTTGCCCTGTGTGGTAATCGCTCCGCTGAGGCTTTTGGTACCTGAGGTTTCCAAGCGCAACACTCCGTAACTGATGCCACCAAAAATGGTTTGGTCAAGGTTGGCATCATAGTAGGTATCACTATTGTTGGCCAAAGCGTAAGAGGCAAAGTTTGTAGGGAAATTGCTGGCCCCACGTACAAACAGGTTTACATCACCTATTGTAAACGTGCCGGTACCATCGCCACTGACCTGGTTGGTTAATACGTTGACGAAGCCTATTTGATCTTCAGCAGTGAAGTTACCAGTGAGGCTTACATCATTGTTGATGGTGACGTTACTGGTACCGGCCAGGGTCAGGTTATGGAATGCCACACTGGTGCCCTGTATGGTTTGTGCCGCAGTTCTGTTAAAGGTAATGGTACCTGTACCAGTATAGGTACCGTCGCCCGTCCACGAAGCACCGGCAAAAGTATGTGAAGCTCCTGCTGAGTTATCGAAGGTGCCGTCAGTGGTGAGGTCAACCACATCGTCAATATCAAGGTTAGACGCAGCCCCGGCAACCAGCGTGGTGTTGATGGTGAGGTTATCCTGGATGCGGGTGGTATCAGTAAATGTTTTGGTGTAGTGGGCACTGTCACCATCAATGATCAGAATGTCAAAGTCAACACCACCAATGGTTTGTGCAGTACCAGTAAGCTGGAAGGTATGGTTACTGGTGAGGTCAATGCTGCCATTGTTTAATGGTGTAATATCACCAGCTACCTGTACCACTGCATTACCGGTGGGCTGCATAGTTGCCCCATCAATGGTTAAGTCACCATTAATAGTGGTGTTGCCACTAAAGATGTAAGTTGACAGCGGGCTGTTTAATATAATGTTGTTGAATGCTGAGTTGCCCGGCGTAATGGTGTTGGTGGTGATGAGGTTGTTTTCAAAGTTAATGGTACTGGTGCCCGAGAAAAACAGGGCATTGGTGCCTTTGGTCCAGCTACCAGCCACCGTAACGGTATCGCCATTGGTAATCTGGAAAATGGCCTGGTTGTCATTATCAATCACCACATCTTCAGAAACCAGCAACTGCCCGGATCCATTTACTGTGAGGTTACCGTCAATAATATTCAGATCCTGACAGATGGCATCTGGCTGAGATATGATTGGGTTATTGCCCGTTGTGCCCGATACGTCTGGTATGATGGCAGTAATACCTGCGTTGGGCACAATGGCGATGTCCCAGTTGTTGGCCTCATTCCAATCAGTATTGACACTACCTAACCAGATTGCACTGGCAGCGGGTGGCCAGGTAATGAGGCCAGGATCAACCACGCCGGCACCACCATCATTTTCAAAGCGCTCACCAAACAGGTTACCCGCACCTACATCAAAAGGTATGGTAGTTGTAATTGATGGGCTGGTAGGCCTGAATACGTTGAAGTGTGTGCCCTGAGTAGGCAACGCGCCAAAGTTAAAGGTGATGTTTTCGATGGTATCGTTCAGTGGCCATACCGCTTCAATGTACAGGTAGCGGCGGGCGGCAGCTGTGTTTTCGCGCATGTTAGAAAACACCCCATCAGAGAAGTTTTCAACGGGGTTTACACTGGCCCCCTCAAATACCTGAAAGCCGTCTTCACTGATGAAAGATACCTCGTAGAACTGGGCATTGATTGAGCCACCGTTGTTTACATTGATTGTATAGCGGAAGCCTCCGTTGAGCCCATTGTTATCTGCCCGGGTTACGGTAGCCAGGTTGCCAGTGGTACCAACCATATCAAGCGTACCGTTTTCATTGATGTTGAGTATACATGACGAGCCTGCATTATCAAAGGCCAGCTCACCATTGGCACCAATTTGCAACTCGCCGCCACCATTTACTTCAAAGGTTTTGCCTGAGCCCAGGTTTTCGCCCAGTTCAAGCCGGTTGCCGCTGAGGTTAAAGATGGCCAGTGAATCAATGCGCATGGTACGCCTGATGATCATTTCTGTACCACCCATGACGTAGTTGCTGGTGGCAGTTGGCTCAAATACCACGTGCTCAAAACGGTAGCCCTGAATGTTGGCCGTATTGGTATTGATTGTACGTGCCCCGCCTGAACCTACAAAGTGTACCGTATCATCCTGATAAGGTGAGTACTGGCCGCCAAAGTTGTTCCAGTCCTGGCTGACGAAGATATCCTGCGCTACACCGTTGTTGTTGCGCAGGTCGCCATTTTCAATAATCAGGTTTTCAAGTACCAGATTGCCGGTAAAGTCTTTGTTGTCATCATTGCCGGTAGCATCACGCAGGGTAAGGCTGGAGGCGGTGATGGCTGAAATTGACTGGGCATTACCCGTTAATACAAAGTGGGTGCCAGGTGACGATACCTCACCATTATTGAGGTAGTCATCTACAAGGAATATGGTATCAGCCGCAAAAACAGCCCTGGCGTTTGAGTTAACGGTCAGGTCATTATCAATGGTAAAGCCAGTGGTAAAGGTTTTGGTGCTGTCACCATTGGCAGTGCCATCAGAAATAATCAGGCTTTCAAATATGCTACCGGTACTTACGCCAATGGTTTGGTTGTCACCATTTATTGTAAATACATTGCCCGTATGTGTTAAGTTACCAGTGGCTGTAAGGGTGCTGCCACTAAACTGTACGTTTCGGTTAGTGGTTACAGCACCAGTGGCATTAATGGTGAAGTCACCATTAATAATCATGTCACCATCACCACCATCACCCAGGGTAACGGTACCTGCTGCTTTGTTGACTACCAGATTTTCAAAAAACAGTTCATCGCCATTAATATTTTCAGACGCATCCTGAATGAGCTGGTCAAGGTTGCCATTAAAGGTAAGGGTAGTACCTGCCGTTGGCGTGTAGGCATCTATTTCAATATCAGCGCCACCCAGGGTCAGGTTAAATGCACTGTCAATTAAAGTCACGTTGTTCAAGTCAAAGTTGCCTTGAATCTCTACATCACCCAAAAGGGTAATGGTGCTTGAGTTAGTACCTGTTACCAGGCCATAAGTACCAGCAGGCAGGTTCTGGTTGGTGGTACCCTCAAAACGCAGTTGCGAGGTTTCATCGAAAGTATAGGAAACAAAGCCTTGTGGAATGGCCGAACTATCAGGTACATCAGAACGGAAGATGGCCTCTTCACCCAGGCTGAAGGCCCCGCCAGCACCAGTCAGTACATTGCTTTGTATGTCAACATCAATGAAGTTATCAACTGTAAAATCACCAGAAATTGTGGTGGCTACGTTAAATGTTTTGTCGCTGTTGGCCGTACCACTCAACACAATGTTGTTGAAGCTGGTAATGTCCTGGTCAATGTTCCAGTCGTTACCCACGTGGGTAATGGTACCTGTGCCCCAGATAATTTGTGGGCTGCCAGTAGGTAGGGCCAGGTTACCGGTTAAGGTAACGTTGTGAGAGGCCATATCAAGGGTTACCTCTTCATGGTTGCCACTAACAGATAAGTTACCGGTTACTACCAGATCGCCCAGGGCAGTTTTGGTGTGTATGCCTGTAGCCCCATTATTGCGGCGTTGTAAAGTCAGGTTACCGTAGGTAATGGTAGAAAGGTTATCTGCCACGGCGGCAATATCCTGATCAATATTAGAGTAGTACTCAACCGTACCGTTTAACAGGTCATAGCCTGTAAACGATGTGGGGAACTGATTGGTAATGCCAGGATCAGAGTTTTCCCACACCCTTAACTGACCGTTGTTAATGGTAAACAGCGCACCCCCGGTAATGGTATTGTCATCACGAAGGTCTAACCGGCAGTTCTGAATGGTGAGGTTGTTGGTAACGGTAATGTTCTGGCTTAACCTGTTGGTACCCCCTGTAGTGAATGACAGGTTGTTGTAGGTGGTAGCCGAAGAGCCCTGTATTCTGTTCTGGCCAGCGCCATCAAAAGTAACCGTACCGGCATTGGCCAATACATTGGTAGAGGCGTTGTTGAACCAGTCATCAGTAACGAACATGTTAAAGGTGGCCATGTCAAGCACAGTAGCCGCATCGTTAAAGGTGATGTCATCATTAACCCTGATGTTGGTAGTCAAGGTTTTGGTACCGTTGCCAGAGAAGATTACATTATTGAAGGTAGTGTTACCCAATGATTGAGCACCGGCACTATTGAACTCAACCGTACCTGAACGTGGTTCAAACTCGCCAGTACCTGCCCTGGTCCAGTCGCCACCAACGGTAATGCCCCGGTTACCAGTGCCAGCATCCAGTGCGCCTTCGGTAATGGTCACATCATTGGCCACGGTAATGTCAACACTTAATGAATAGCGAGAATCATTCGGGGCATCAATTACTATGTCATGAAAGCTGTTAGACCCATTATCAATTGAGCCAGCCAATGAACTGCCGTTGAATAAGACTACCCCACTGCCGTTATTGAATGTACCTGATACAAACCAACTGCCTGCCACCTTAATGGTATCAGTAGCATTGTTTACGGTAAGTGCATCAGTAGAAAAGACGTTCAGATCTTCAGCCACTTCAAGGTTTACCCCGTTTAGCTGTAGGGTAATGGCCACACCGCCACCATCAACCGTAATGGTTTCAGACTCGCCATCAGTGGTAGCTATAATTACGGTATATACACCGGCAACAAAAGTATGGTCTAAAATTACGTTGCTTGTGTTGGTGGGCACAGCGTCGTCGCTCCAGTTGGCAGCATCGTTCCATGAAGAGCCGTCTCCGCCGCCGTCCCAGAATTTGCTGCTGGGTAGGGTCCAGGTAATTAAAGTACCGGGGTCGGCATCGTCCTGGTCATTGTCTTCACCAGCAAACTCACCTTTATAGTCAGCAAACTCAATGGTTTCAGTACCCGATGTTCTGGTTACGTTAAAGGTAGGGCCTGCTGCACCCGGTATAAAGGTTACATTACTGACCACAAACGGATTTGCAGAAAGGGTAAGCCCGGTAACATCAAGGTATTGAGTACCCGCCCCATTAGAGAAGATACCATTGCTGAAGTTGTTGGTACCATCAATAGTGGCTGTACCACTAATGGTTAAACCGGTGCCCTCAGTACCGTCAATCTGGTATTGGTTAGCGGCTATGGTACCCCCTGTTACATTAAAGGTAAAACCACCCGTGCCGTTAATACCAATAATAGCCGGGGCCTCATTATCACCCAGGATATTAAAATTACCTGTACTGGTAATGATGGCATTGTCAGGTACCAAAATAGACGAGGCCGAGTCGAGGTTAAGGGTGGCCGTGGCCCCATTCACGTTTAACCTGCTATTGCCACCGCCCAAAAAATTGATGCTATTGTTATTTAAGTTTAATGTACCGCCGTTAATATCAAGCGTATCGTTGTTATCAATTTCAAGGTCGCCATCAAGAATATAAGTAGCCCCTGTAGCATCAAACACGGTGCGGCGCATTTCGCTACCCGACAGCCTGATGGTATCAGTGCCTGAGGTGTTTTCAAAATAGAAAGTGTGGTTGGCATTGTTTGTATTTAATACGGCACTGGGGTCAACCAGAAACTCACCCACCAGGTGTATGTCATGTTCGTCAGTAATTAACTGGCCCGACTGAATGTCAAGACCAGCGTTAACCTGGATGTCACCTTCAAGCCTGGCACTGGTGGTGCTGTTTTTGTTAATT
>CAZXTW010000096.1:12567-12794 GCA_964643525.1 uncultured Roseivirgaceae bacterium | reverse complement strand
TCACTCTTTCCCTACACCACCTGGTAGGGCCTTTCACGCACGTGCGAGCAGTTGGTTTGCCATTCAAACTCGCCAGAAGCAATAACTGGCAAAAAGTCTGGCGGCCCAAAATTAAACTCAGCCGGTGAGTCAGGAATTTCAAACGGCCCACCAAATCCTTCAATCAATACTGCCTGCCCGTTGGGGTCATCGGCAAAAATCTCGGCACGCAGCAGCGTACCAGCCAC
>CAZXTW010000096.1:0-12531 GCA_964643525.1 uncultured Roseivirgaceae bacterium | reverse complement strand
GATACACGTGTCTTTGGGTATCGTGAGCTCTGGCGGATCGTTTTCAGATTCTTCAATGATAATCTGCATATCGCGCGTAATGGTGCTGATCAGGAAATAGGTGCCACCCACCTTACGCCACTCTTCTATCAAAAAAGCAATATTGTATTCCCCTTCAGTGCCGGGGGCATCCCAAACCAAATCACCAGTAATGGGGTCTAACGAGAACTCTGTTGGGATGCCACCATCTTGCCGGGTGCCACCAAAATCAGGATCGTTAGGCTCAATATAAAAATCAACAAAAACATCTCTGTCTTTCTTAGGTACGGTTAGCCTGTAAGCAATGCTGTCGCCTTCAAGGTCAAAAGCACCTGGGTTATGCAGAAAAATAGAGCCAACTGCGCCACGGTCAACGGGGGGTACGTCAAGTACTGGTGTATCGTTGGGGCCCAGAATCGGGTCTATTAAAATAGTAGTCTCTATATAAAAGGTAGTGTTTACTGAATTGCCCCGCTCTATATTAATCACATTGGCATTTCTGTTGGCCTCGCGGTAACTAATGGTAAACTCACGTGGTGCCGGAAAGGTGTGAATCACCTTATACTCATTAAATGCCACCTGGTTACCCAGGTCAATAGTTACACGCTCAAAAGCGGCCTCTTCTAAAGTTACAACATCACTGTTATCACCAAAATCAAGCTCTCCATTGGCAAACAATACAGTCGATTCGGTGTCGGTATAGCCAATAACGGTTATTTCGTAAGTGAGACCCTGCGGGGTAGGCAGGCGCCTTACCAGAATTTCACCGGCACGTATGTGGGTGGCGTTTGCAAAATTACCTAAAAGCATAAAGCCCGTAAGTAAAAACAACCATGCCCTATATCTTAAAACCTTAATCATATTCTCGCTATTATTGGGTCAGATGCTGGTCAATGTTACCCTGAATAAACCTGTTTATTGATTCAACATCATTAAAGGAAACATATTATATAAAACTTAGTTCAATCACAAGATGACACCCTGAAATGTCATCAGAACGACCGGTACCCTATGGCAAAAAGGGCACTGGTCGTAAATGTAGCTATAAAGGTTTATTGAACCATTACTTTTTTTCCTTCGGTAAGGTTGCCTTGCTTCAGGCTTATCAGGTACTGGCCGGGCGGCAGGCTGTTCATTTGCCAGGTGCCAGAAGCAGCGTAACCCGGCAGTGTGTGCTGCCCCACCGCTACACCTTGCAACGTATAAACCGTCATTTGGGCTGGTTGCCCCATTGGTGCGCGCAACTGTACATGTAACTGGCGGTAAGCATCTGCCCATAAATGCCACCCAAAGCCGGGCCCATCATCTATACCTGTAACCAAACTGGGTTGGCTGCCTACATAAATCACTATTGATTTTGAGGTGCGCAATGCATTTATCTGGTCAGGGCGGTCAACCAAATTAAACGTTACTACATAAGGTTGGGTGCGGGCCATAGCTGTGGTAGTCACCCAACTAAAAGTACCTTGAGCAGTGTTGCCAACCGCCCCAGGCTCAGGCAAGCTTAATGAAGCCCCCATGGCATCAGTAACAGGCTCACCAAATGCTGCAATCTCGGCCTGTTCAAGGGCATCGCCCTCAAAGGTAACGGGCAGCTCTATAGTTGCCCCTGGGGTTACCACCAGTACATCTTCCTGTGGGGTAATAGTTAACGCAGTATTCGGCAGGCCTTCGGCTACCAGCCATTGCATTTCACGCATAGTGTTGGCTATTAAAAACCGTTGGCCCTGTACCGTGCGCCACTCTTCAACCACAAACACCACTTGATACAGGCCTGCCCTGGCAGGCTGTTGCCAGTAAAAATCGCCTGTAAAAGGTGCTAATGTAAAAGTAGTACCCTGGCCATCGGCACTCAGGCCTGGGTGCCCCAAGTGCACATAACCATTAACGGTTTGGTTGTTTGCTGCTTTAGGAAAAGCCAACCGGTAGACCAGGCTGTCGCCTTCAAAATCAGTGGCCAAAGGGTTAAACGCAAAGGGCTGCCCAGGCTGCACGTACACTAGCCCGGGGCTGTCAAACTGTACAGAAGTATTTGTGCCAAGCAGCGGGTCAATAACAATGGTAGTTTCAATGTACAGCGGGGTATTTTCTGATGATGCCTCTAAAAAATTCAAAATACCCAGGTTACGATTACCCTCCTGGTAGCTAAGGGTATATTCACCGGCAGCAGCAAATGTGTGCCGTACCTCAAAAGTAACCCGCTGTAGGTCACTGTTAAGCATCACACTCGTCTCACTCTGTGCAGCATCTGCCGGCACAACGCCTTGGGTATTATCACCAAAACTCAAGGCGCCAGTGCCAAACTGCACAGCCGAGCCAAGGTCAGTATACCCGGTAAGTAAAATGCGGTAGGTAAGCCCCTGGGGGTCAGTAAAAGGCGCAACTGTTATTTCAACACCGCGCAAATGGGTGCCATGCAACTGTGCGGCCAACAGTAGCAATACAATGGTTTGTGCAAACTTTTTCATAACTATTGATATAAAATGAATATGGAATCTCGCTATCAACAGTTGTTAAGGTTGCTTGAGCCAACTCAGGTACACCGGCATTCAGCTATCGGTACCAGCAGGCTTATACAGCACGAGCCTAAGCACGCGTTTCAGTTGGTTCTAGGCTGCCTGCTGTTGTTCGTTTTCAAATTCAGTCAGGTACAGGCAGGCTTATCTATCGTAAATGGTTAAAACAAATGCACAGCATCAACTATATGCATCTGTAAGTGCTATAAGTAAGATATTGTTAAGCAAAAATTGTACCTCTTTTTACATATGAATATTCAGTAGGCCACTGTAGTATAATGACATGTACCTGGGCAGGCACGGTTTTATATTACCATATAAAATCAGGTGTGTTACAGCTAACGATTGCATAAGCAGCAAGCGTAAGCCATTTAAGTCTAAATACTATTCGGGAATAATGGCAAAATACAGCATTGAGGCACCTCATACCTTATTCTATTTAGAAATATTCAAAATAACATACCCAAATTGTTTGCTACTGGTCCCGAATGTACCTTTGAAATGGTTGCAAAACCCAACATTAAATATAAACTATTCAAACACAATGAGTTGGTTCTCTAAATCACTAAATAGTACCCTTGGCAAAAAGCTATTGATGGCCCTCACAGGTTTGTTTTTAATTACATTCCTCATAGGGCACCTGGCAGGCAACTTAACACTATTTAAGGCCGACGGGAAAGATGCATTTAACCTGTATGCCAAATTCATGACTACTAACCCATTTATTAAGATACTTTCATACGTGACCTATGCCTGCATTATATTGCATGTCATTTACTCAATTGTATTATCTGCCTACAACCGCAAAGCACGACCGGTAGGCTATAAAGTAAACAAAGCGAACCAAAACAGCGTGTGGACATCACGCAACATGGGCATTCTCGGAACTATTGTGCTGATTTTTATTGTAATCCACTTGAAAAGTTTCTGGTACGAAATGCACTTTGGTTCGGTAACTACCTACAACCTTGATGGCTCACCAATTAAAGACTTATATGGCGTGGTTAACCAGGCCTTCCACCAATTGTGGTATGTAGCCTTGTATGTAGTTTGCATGATTTTCCTGGCCTTTCACTTATCACATGGCTTCCAAAGTGCTTTTCAAACGCTTGGCCTCAACCATAAAAAGTATACACCTGCAATTAAGTTGGCTGGTTTGGGCTTTTCAATTCTCGTACCAACCCTTTTCGCTTTAATACCTGTGTATATGTATTTGTTTATTGAATTATAATTTCACCCACCAATATTATGACATTAGATGCCAAAACGCCTGTAGGTCCATTAGCTGAAAAATGGACGAAGCACAAATTCAATGTTAAGCTTGTAAACCCTGCCAATAAAAGAAAATACGAAGTTATTGTAGTAGGTACTGGTTTGGCTGGTGCCTCGGCTGCTGCTTCTCTGGCCGAGTTAGGTTACAATGTCAAAGCATTTTGCTTTCAAGACAGCCCCCGCCGTGCGCACAGTATTGCCGCACAGGGAGGCATTAATGCTGCCAAGAATTACCAGAACGATGGCGACAGCGTTTACCGCTTGTTTTATGATACCATTAAAGGTGGTGATTACCGTGCCCGTGAGGCCAACGTGTACCGACTGGCCGAGGTGAGTGTGAATATTATTGACCAATGCGTAGCACAAGGTGTACCCTTTGCCCGTGAGTATGGTGGGTTGTTAGACAATCGCTCGTTTGGAGGCGCGCAGGTATCCAGAACATTTTATGCCCGGGGCCAAACAGGTCAGCAGCTGTTGCTGGGCGCTTACGGTGCATTAAACCGCCAAATAGCCAATGGCAAGGTTAAAATGTATACCCGTACAGAAATGTTAGACGTGGTAGTGGTTGACGGCCAGACCAAAGGCATTGTTACTCGTGATCTGGTAACTGGCAAAATAGAATCGCACAGCGCACACGCCGTATTACTTTGCACCGGTGGCTATGGCAATGTGTTTTTCCTTTCTACCAATGCCATGGGCTCGAATGTAACGGCAGCCTGGCGTGCGCACAAAAAAGGTGCCTTCTTTAGCAACCCCTGCTACACACAAATACATCCTACCTGCATACCTGTTAGCGGCGACCACCAGTCAAAGCTAACCCTGATGTCAGAGTCGTTAAGAAATGACGGCCGGGTTTGGGTACCCAAGAAAAAAGGCGACCAAAGGGCCCCTGGAGATATACCAGAAGAAGAACGCGATTATTACCTGGAGCGCCGTTACCCATCATTCGGTAACCTGGTGCCTCGTGATGTTGCCTCGCGTAACGCCAAGTACGTTACAGATGAAGGCCGAGGCGTAGGGGCTACCGGGCTGGCCGTATACCTTGACTTTGCCGATGCCATTAAGCGCGATGGTAAAGACACCATCTCAGCCAAATATGGCAACCTGTTTGACATTTACAAGCAGATTACCGGTGAAGACCCATATACCCAGCCCATGCGTATTTACCCGGCAGTGCACTACACTATGGGTGGCCTATGGGTTGATTACAACCTGATGACCAACATACCAGGCCTATACGCTTTGGGTGAGGCCAACTTCTCTGACCATGGCGCCAACCGCCTGGGTGCTTCGGCCCTGATGCAAGGCCTGGCCGATGGTTATTTTGTAATACCTGCCACCATTGGTGATTACCTGGCCACACAGCCGTACGATAAATTAAGTACAGACCACGAGGCCTTTAAAAAGGCAGAGCAGGATGTTAAAGAACGCATTAATAAACTGCTGAGCATAAAAGGCAATAAAACTGTAGATGACTTCCACAAAGCCCTGGGCAAATTCATGTGGGACTACTGCGGTATGTCACGCAATGCCAAAGGCTTAAAATATGCTAAAGAAGAAATACGCAAACTGCGTGAAGAATTCTGGACCAATGTAAACGTGTTGGGCAGTAATGAAGAAATGAACATGTCACTTGAAAAAGCAGGGCGTGTGGCTGATTTTCTTGAACTGGGCGAGCTCATGGTTGATGACGCACTGATGCGCGACGAGTCATGCGGTGGTCACTTCCGCGAAGAACATGCTACTGAAGAGGGCGAAGCCAGAAGAGACGACGAAGACTTTGCCTTTGTTTCTGCCTGGGAATACACTGGTGATAACCAGCCCGAAACCCTGCATAAAGAAGAACTCAAGTTTGAGAATGTGAAATTGACACAACGCAGTTACAAATAACAGAACCCCTACAGGCCTTTATATATTATGAAAATTAAGCTGAATATTTGGAGACAAAACAGCCCTAAAGACAAAGGGGGCTTCAAGTCATACGACCTGAGCGACGTATCGCCTGATATGTCGTTTCTTGAAATGCTTGATGTACTGAACGAAGAATTATCAAGAAAAGGTGAAGACCCCGTGCACTTTGACCACGACTGCCGCGAAGGCATTTGTGGCATGTGCAGCATGTACATCAATGGCAGGCCTCATGGTCCTAAAAACGCCATTACTACCTGCCAGCTGCATATGCGTAGCTTTAACGATGGTGACACCATTACCATTGAGCCCTGGCGTGCCAAGGCCTTCCCGGTGGTGAAAGATTTAATGGTAGATCGTGGCTCGTTTGATAGAATTTTACAGAAAGGTGGCTTCGTATCAGTAAACACAGGTGGCACGCCCGATGCCAACGAAATACCCATACCCAAAACCATTGCTGAAGAGGCATTTAATGCTGCCGCATGCATAGGTTGTGGTGCTTGTGTAGCTGCCTGTAAAAACGCCTCGGCCATGTTGTTTGTAAGTGCAAAAGTCTCACAGCTGGCCTTATTGCCTCAAGGCAATGTTGAGCGTAAAGACCGAGCCGAAAAAATGATTGCCCAGATGGATGAAGAGGGCTTCGGTGCCTGTACCAACACAGGGGCCTGCTCAGCTGAATGCCCCAAAGAAATCAGCCTGGAAAATATTGCCAGAATGAACCGCGAGTACTTTGGTGCGGTGGCAAGTTCAGAAAAAGTGTAACTACTATTCCTACTACAATCAATATGAAGGGCCCCGTAATGGGGCTTTTTTTATTGGCTTACCTCGGGCTCGCCCCCCTGCTCGGTCAGTGGCTTCAGGTTATCTGGTATAGGCTCATCATCTCCCTCTTCTGGTGATACATACGGGAAAACCTCAACAATTGGGCTTTCAACAATTTCAGTTACTTTAAACGTAACCAGCATGTTGTCAAGGCTTTCATAAATACGGTCATAAGCCTGCTTGGCATCATGGGCTGAAAGCAGCATTTGGTTCACCACTTTTTTCTCCTTACCAGAGTCACCGTCGGTAACCGTATAAGTAATCTTGCAGCGGTACCAGGTGTCGGCATCATCATAGGCAAACACATCAACAATTTTACTTTTGCTAATGGCATGCACAAAAAACTCACCGCTAATAATCTCCTGCATTACTTCATACGTACGGGCTTCAGCCTCAGTATAAGTCATGGCATCAATCAAATAAGGCTCGGTTACATTCCGTATTTTGCCATTTTCGTCTTCGCGTTGATACTTTACTTTACAAACAAACCAGATTTTCATATGCTATGCTTTACAACAAAAATAAGCCCTTGCTAACTGAAAGGGGCAGCGAAATTAGCTGCTTGTTGGCAATTTACTAAGCCTGTTGCGCAATAAATCATAAACAGTGCCGGTACTTTCATTATTTTAGCCAACCAAGCCGGTTGGGCTTATACAAATAAGTACTATGCTTACTACAAATAACATTCTGATAGGCTGCATGCCCAAGCTTTCTGATGCCCTGGCCAAAGAGGTAACAGCCTTGGGCGTAGCGGTAAATGAACAAGGCCCCAGCCATGTAAAAACTAAAGGCGACCTGCAACTGTGCATGCGTCTTAATCTGTGGTTGCGTACGGCCAGCCGCGTGCTGCTTGAAATTAGCAGCTTTGAAGCCAACAATGCCAACGACCTGTACAAGCACGTATATGCCCTGCCATGGGAAGAGCTGTTCAAGCGCCGAGGTGGCTACTTTAGCATTGACTCTTTTGTGCGTAACGATACTATTAACGACAACCGGTTTGCCAACCTGAAGGTCAAAGACGCCATTGCCGACCGTATGCTTAAACAGCTGGGCACCCGGCCTAACTCTGGCCCTGAGCGCAACCACCTGGTTATCTACCTGTTTTGGGTAAACAACCAGGCCACCATTTACCTTGACACCTCTGGCCAAACACTGGCCGCCCATGGCTACCGAGTCATTACAGGCCCTGCACCAATGGCCGAACCTCTGGCCGCAGCCGTAATGTTAAGCACCGCATGGCAAGCGGGCATGCACATAGTAAACCCCATGTGTGGCAGCGGCACCCTTATTATAGAGGCTGCGCAAATGGCCCTGAAAATGCCTGTTGCCCTGCGGCGCGATAATTTTGCTTTTATGCATGCCAAACAGTACCGCACCCACCTTTGGGACGACCTATGGGCCGATGCGGGCAAAAACATGCTCAACAAAGTGCCGGGGCGCTTTATTGCTTCAGATATCAATACCTATGCCATTGAGGCCGCTCGTAAAAATGCTCAGAAAGCAGGTGTGGCCCACCTGGTTGAATTTAATCAGTGCCATTTTCGCGACACCCTCATACCAAAAGGAGAGGGCATTGTAATTATGAACCCTGAATATGGCCAGCGCCTTGGGCAAGAAGAGGCACTACAACCCGTTTATAAAGAAATTGGCGACTTTTTTAAAAACAAATGCCAGGGCTACACCGGTTACGTATTTACAGGCAACATGAATCTGGCCAAAAACATTGGGCTCAGTACCAAAAGAAAAATACCCTTCCTCAACGGAAAAATTGACTGCCGCCTCTTAGAGTACGAACTATATGCCGGCACCAAAAAGCAAAAAGCCAGTAGCCCCCAATAGCTACTGCCTGCTGTTCAAATTTGGCAAACCTTTGGCATTCGTTTTTATGTTAACATTAACCACAACAATTATTTTTAGCCTATGAAGCAAGTCTTAACGGCTATTTTTTATTCGTTTCCGGTGCAGTTACTCATCACCCACCTGAAAAAAAATCAGGTGCTGCTGCTCTATTGGTACATCCTGTTTTTAGTAATCACCGGTGGCGTGGGCAAAGTATTTGGCATACCCTACCTGTTTCTTGACCCTGAGTACCTCAACACCGTTAACTTCTGGTCGTTCTTTATTTTAGGCCTGGCTATTGGGGGCTTCATCATGGCCTTTAACATCACTGGGTACATCATTGACGGGTTCAGGTTTAAACTATTGGGCACTTTAAGAAACCCTTTCTGGAAGTACAGCCTCAACAACTTTATCATACCCCTGGCTTTTATAATTACCTACCTCACCAACACTATTAACTTCCAGCTCAATAATGAATACAGCTCAGTCTGGCAGGTTATTAGCAATGTATTGGGCTTTTTAGTTGGCCTTAGCGTCATGATGTTGTTTCTGTTTGCTTACTTCAGGTTTACCAACCGCGATTTGTTTCAACTAATGGCCTGGCAAATAAGCACGCTAATTAAAAAGTTTAAAGTAACCCGGCTTAACATCATGCACCGCTTTTACTATGATCGTAAGCGGGTAATTAGAATTGACAACTATATGGAAAGCCCTTTCCGGTTCAGGGCTTTTGGAGAAGAAAATAAATTTTACAGTAAGCACGAGCGCGAAATGATACTGAAGGTGTTTGATCAGAACCACCTGAACTGTACCATCATTGAAATTGCCATACTGGTTGTAATCATGCTGTTGGGCATATTCAGAGAAAACCCCTACTTCCAAATACCCGCGGCGGCCAGTGCCGTTTTACTGTTTACTACATTTATAATCATTACTGGTGCAGCCTCATTCTGGTTCAGAGGTTGGTCAGTCACTGCAATCATTGCCTTTTTTATAGTGATCAACCTTTTGGCCAAGGCAGATGTACTGTCAAGGCATTACCCTGCCTTTGGCATGGACTACCACACCACAGCTGCCCCTTACTCGCTTGAAAGTATAGCAGCGGCAAGTAACCCTAAACAGGTACAGGCCGATAAACAACACACCACACAAATACTAAACAACTGGAAACAAAAACACAGCAACACCCCCGATTCACTACCTAAAATGGTGATGATATGTGCCAGTGGTGGGGGGCAAAGGGCTGCCTTATGGACTTTAAGAGCGCTGCAGGTAGCTGATAGCCTGACCAACGGCAGGCTTTTTAAACAAACCATGTTAATGACAGGTGCTTCTGGTGGCATGGTGGGTGCGGCCTACTACCGCGAGCTGAAACTGCTACAGCAACAAAGCCAGCCAGTAAATCCCTATGGCAATCAGTACCTCAGCAATATGGGTACTGATATTTTAAACCCCATCATATTTACCCTATTGGTTAGTGACATGCTGGTTAAAACACAAACCTTTACCTATGCCGGCAAAACCTATTATAAAGATAGGGGCCTGGCCTTTGAGCAGCAGTTTAACAAAAACACTGATTTTGTTTTACACAAAAAAATCAGTGCCTACCAACAGCCAGAATTTAATAGCCAGATACCCATGATGCTACTGGCCCCAACCATTGTGAACGACGCCCGCAAGCTGTACATATCTCCCCAACCTGTAAGCTTTATGAATATTAGCGCCCCCTATGCCAAAGCCAATAGCCCCAGAAAAGTAAAAGGCATTGACTTTTTACAGTTTTTTGAGCCACAGCAAAGCAATCAGGTAAGCTTTGTCACTGCCTTGCGCATGAATGCCTCGTTTCCCTACATTGCCCCAAGTATAACCCTGCCCAGCCAACCTGAAATTCAGGTTATGGATGCTGGTATTTCTGATAACTACGGCATTGCAGATGCCATAAGGTTCATCTATACTTTCAGAGAGTGGCTTTCTACCAATACCTCAGGGGTATTGGTACTATCAATCAGAGACAGCAACATTGAAAGAGGCATACAGCCCATACCTGCCAGCTCAATTATTGGCGATTTAGCCACCCCCATTAGCAGGGCTTATAATAACTTTGGCAACATTCAAGACCTCAACAACGCGCACTACATTGAAAGTGCCAGCACTTGGCTACAGGTGCCCATTACCACCATTTACCTGATGTATGACCACCAAATGGCCAATGGCACAGACCAAAAAACAAACAAACAACCCAGCATTGCTGAAAACAGAAGAGCCTCACTAAACTGGCACTTGACTAGCCGAGAGAAAAACCAAATCATTAACAGCATCAATTCTGAAAAAAACCAGGAAGCCTTACAACAGTTATTACACTATATAGGTCAATATTAAAGGTTTGGGGTTATTAAACCAATTACACCCACTTACAACAATACACAATGAACTTTATAAAATAACTCAAACCACCAGTAGATAATTGGCTATTACGGTTATCGTTGCAATTAACATTTTGTGAAGCGCCTTTAAATAGTATTTAAAAACTGTGGCACTATTGCAAAAAAACTAACACACATGACTATACAGCCTAAAAATTAAAAAACTCTTAAAATTAGCTTCCTATTTTTGTATTGAAAATAACGCACTACAGTAATAATCCTGGTATTGTAAAGTTAGCCAACAGATAGACCCCTACTTAACACACTAAGCAACAGATGCTTACCACATGTAACTATCAAAAGAATTAATTAAACTATTCAACCATTCATTGACATAGTATCGCATAGTGTGGCTTCATGCACAAGTAGGTTGCTACCCCAATTGGTCAACTCTTAACCAAATACCACAATTTCACCTAAAGTATTACAGCATACAAGGGTTCGACAAAAATCCGGAAAAGTAACCTTTGTGCTCATTTACGTATTAAACAAAAGAAGGTGATTCAATAAGGAACCGAAATACTAACCTTTCAATATTCACTCTGTTAAAACAACTGTAAATTATTCACTTAAAGAATGCGTACTGGTATGTTATCAACAAAAAAACTACAAATCAGCAGAAAGGGTATTAACCTGCTTCAATCAGAATTAACAGAACTAAATGCTCTGTCACAAAATTCAATTTTAGGCGGTTGCCCTAATAATAATGGCAATAATAATAGCGGCACTGCCAGTACTAGTTCTACGTCTACCCGTAGAGGCAGCAGAAGCGGTGGTTACCAGACTGACCCACCAGAAATTGACTTAGACTTAGGTTAGAAATAATATACTAACAAAAAATTAAGGGCTCAATAATCAACTATTGAGCCCTTTATATTTACATCTGTTTCCTACTCGGGGGCCAGCGCTAAAATCAGGTCGTTTTGCTCTACCAGCTCACCAGCAGCAAGCACTACCTGTTGTACCACACCTTTACGTGGGGCTGATATGTTTGACTCCATCTTCATGGCCTCAATAGTAAACAATACTTGATTCTCTTCTACAGTATCGCCAGCTCTTACCTGTAATGCGGTTAACTTACCCTGCAATGGCGAGCCTACCTCATTAGGGCTTTCTGCCTTTCTATTTACCTTCTTTGTGGCCTTCACCGCATTATCCCGAACCAAAATGCTGCGCGTTTGCCCATTCATCACGAAAGATACCGTGCGCATACCTTCATCATCAGGCTCAGATACATACAGCATCTTAATAATAATGGCCTTACCCTGGGCTATTTCTACAATAATCTCCTCATTTACTTTCATCCCAAAGAAAAAGGCCTGAGTAGGCAGCGTCATCACCTCATCATACACCTGCAAATGCTCATAATAATCAGCAAATACCTTGGGGTACAGCTTGTAGCTAATAAAATCAAAAATAGTCAGGCTGCTATCAAACTCGGCTTTAAACGTTTCAAACTCCTGGTCAACATCTACCGGCTCCAGGTGCTCATTTGGTCGGCTGGTATAGGGCTGCTCTTGCTTAAGCACCAGCTTTTGCAGTGCTTCAGGAAAACCCCCATGTGGCTGCCCCAGGTCACCCTTGAAAAAGCTTACCACTGAATCAGGAAATGCCAGAGTGGCGCCCTGTTCAAGTACCTCACCAGCGGTAAGGTTATTTGCTGCCATAAAAAGGGCCATATCACCCACCACCTTTGATGAGGGCGTTACCTTCACAATATCACCAAACAGGCT
>CAZXTW010000095.1:0-12912 GCA_964643525.1 uncultured Roseivirgaceae bacterium | reverse complement strand
CACCAAGTACAGGTGGTTGGTGTCGGCTTCAGTGGCGGGCAGGGGGCTGTCAGGGCCGCAGAGACGGTCAATCATAGCGCCAATGTCATCCAGCTCTATGGTAAAGTTGTTGTGGCCAAATGCTTCCAGGTCAGCAAAGTCAGTGGGGTGTTCTGGGGTGGTGCCATTGTGGCTCAGGTTGGCTTTGACAAATACAAAACCTGCCTCAGCAAAGGCATTGGCCACCAGGTGCCAGGTGCCCCAGTCTTTAAAACCCTTAAAGCCATGCACAAATAACACAACGGGTTTTGGGGTGTTGTTGGGCAGGTAGCGGGCATCGGCCAACATTTGTTTTTCGCCATAAGGGGCGGCTATGGTAAAGTGAACTTCTTGCATGGGCATGGTGTTGCGGTTATCAGTTTATTGACACATACATTCAGGGCTGTTACTTTGCTTTAGCGCGTTTTGGGTGTATGTTTGTGGCTGCAAAAAGCAAATATGAAGCTTGCCCTTAAAGATATACAGGCTCCGGTAATTCATGAGATGCGAGAGTTCGAAAAGACCTTTCGCGACTCGATGAAAACCAAAGTGTTTTTACTCGATAAAATTATGAGTTATATCGTAAAGCGCAAGGGTAAGCAAATGCGGCCACTTATTGTATTCCTTTCTGCCGGGGCCGTAGGCAAAATTACAGATACTACTTACCGGGGGGCAGCCATGGTTGAACTGCTGCATACAGGCACTTTGGTGCATGATGATGTGGTGGACGACTCGGCTTACCGCAGGGGCTTTTTTTCTGTGAATGCCCTATGGAAAAATAAGATTGCCGTGCTGGTGGGCGACTTCCTGTTTTCGCGCGGGTTGTTGCTGTCATTAGAGCACCGCGAATATTTTTTGCTTGAGCTGATGTCAAAAGCGATTAAAGACATGAGCGAGGGCGAGTTGCTGCAAATGGAAAAGGCCCGGCGGCTGGATATTACAGAGGATGTGTACTATGACATCATCCGCCAGAAAACCGCTTCGCTTATAGCCTCATGTTGTGCAGTAGGGGCCAGTTCAGTTACCCAGGATGCTGATACCATTGAGAAAATGCGCCTTTTTGGTGAAAAGGTGGGTATGGCCTTTCAGATTAAAGACGACCTGTTTGACTATGGTACTGACGATATTATAGGCAAGCCCCTGGGTATTGACATTAAGGAAAAGAAAATGACCCTGCCCCTGATTTATGCCTTGCAGCAGGCCACCTGGGCAGAAAAGCGCAGCACCATTTTTAAGATTAAAAACCAGAGCCACAAGCCCCGCAAGGTGCAGGAGGTGATTCAGTTTGTGCGTGACAAGGGCGGGCTGCAATATGCTGAAAAGGCCATGCACCGCTTTTATCAGGAGGCGCTGGAAATTCACAGCACCCTGCCTGAATCAAATTATGCCACCTCTCTGAAACACCTGGTTCAGTTTACCATTGAGCGTACCAAATAGACCTTATTAATGGATAATGAACAATTAATAATTAATATGCCTAAACAGAGCATATCACCGTTAAGCATGTCTATTAATTGTTCACTATTCCCTTTATTAAAATAAGGTTATTCATTCAACAGCTCATTCATAAACGCATTGAACTCTTCTACGTAGCGGGTGTAGTGCACGCCGGTGCCGGGGCCGGTAAAGCCTGTGTGTATTTTGCGTACCTTGCCCTGGCGGTCAATAAATATACTGGTGGGGTATGACATGACGTGGTTCAGCATGGGCAGGGTTTCGGCAGCCTTCTTTTTATCAGATACACCGGCCACTACAAAATCATACTCTACATTCAGCTTTTGCTTTACCTTTTCTATGCGGCTTTTGGCATACTCAAAATCGTCCTTTTGCTCGTAGGCCAGGGCCAGAAACTCTACGCCACGGTCTTTATTACTGTTGTACCACTCAGAAAAAAAACGGGTTTCGTCCATGCAGTTGGGGCACCAGGTGCCAAACAGCTGCAGCACCAGTACCTTGCCCTTGTATTTGGCGTCGTTGGGGCTAACGGGCTTTCCGTCCAGGCCAGGGAATGAAAACTCAATGCCCTCGTACCCTTCTTTAAGGTAGGTGAGGCTGTAGGCATCGCGCAGGGTGGCGTCAGGATTTTTAGTGGCTACAAAGGTTTCGTGCCAGTGTGAGCCAGACCAGAAGTGGCCGGTAATGCCGTTGCCCTCGCCATTGACGGTGGCCTGAAACAAAAAGGCGTGGTTGCCGTCAAACGTGCTCAGGTGCATGGTGTTGCCATCAATATGGCCTTCCAGAAAGCGGTAGTCGCCTGTTTCAGTTAAAAACGTACCGGTGGCTTTGTTGCCGTTTACTTTAAATTCACCAATGGCCGGGGTGTCACCATCTTCTTTATGGGTAAACGTTACGGCCCACTTGCCATCAAAGGCGGGGTTGGCGGCCGCACGGGTAGGGGCAAAGCGGTAGGTCTGGTTGTAAGTAGCCGTGAAGGGTATGCGGTAATTGTCTAAATAATGCTTTACAAAATAGCCGGTAAGGGTGTTTTCAGATATATGGGCTATTAGTTGGCTATCGAATATGTGCATGGTAATGCGGGCACTATCACCATCAATGGTTACCTCATCTACCGTAAGCTGCTCGGTATCATTATGGATAACCATAACTGGTTGGTTATTGGTGTACTGTATGTCAAATACAAAGGGCATTTGTTGGTTTTGCATGCTAAGCACACCACGCCAGGTGCCTGCTTGTATGGCTTTCATGGGGGCTTTGGTTTGGGTAGGTTGGCTATTGCTTTGGCAGCCTGCCAGCTGCATACAGATGAGTAAGAATAGGGTAGGGTAGAATAAGTTGCGCATTGGTTGATGGTTTTGCCCAAAAGTAATCTTTTTTTGGAAAAGGCCCCCTTTACCATTTGCGGGCAAAAACGTATTTTGCAGGCCAATGCGCTTTTGCGCTGATAAACCAACCTTGAATGACCACTGGGTACCTACTGGCATGACTGATTACCTACAACAAAGCTGGGATGCCCTGACTGAGGGCCTGCCTGCAGAGCGGCAAGTGCACTTGCAGGAGCTATTGGCCCTGTACCGGCAGCCCCACCGCCATTACCACAACCTGAAACATGTTGAGCGGCTGCTGCGCCTTGAGCAAGAGCACCACCAGTTGTTGCAGGCCCCTAAAACAGTGCGTTTGGCCATATGGTACCACGATGCGGTGTATAATACGTTTAAGGGTGATAACGAGGTGAAAAGTGCCGACCTGGCTTTACGCCGCCTGGCAGAGCTGAAGGTAAACCCCGCTGTGATTGACTATTGTTGCCAACTGATAAAGGCCACAAAAACGCATGAGCTGCCCGATGATATGGCCAATGATTTTGATGCCCAGTTTTTTATGGATATTGATTTGGCCGTGCTGGGCGCAGAGGCCGCTGAATATGATGCCTACACAAAAAACATCAGGAAAGAGTACCGTTTTTACCCCGGCTTTATGTACAGACAGGGGCGCAAAAAGGCCTTGAAGCAATTGCTGGCTGTGCGGCCATTGTATAAGACTGAGCTGTTTTTTGACCTGTATGAGCGGCAGGCACGCAGCAATATGCAGCGGGAGCTTGGGCAATTGGGTTAAGTCAATGGCCAGTAATGCCACAATTTTACCAGCGGCCGAGCCACATTACGAGGCCATTGCCCATATTTATAATGAGTATGTGGGGGCGGCCAATGCCACGACAGAAGAAACCCCCAAAACCGCTGCTGATATTGCCCAGTGGTGTGGTGCTTTTAACCAGCGTGAGGGGCTGTATGTATTGCTGCTGGGTGGGCAGCCTCAGCCACAAACCACCCAAAAAGTGGCAGGGTGGGGTATTATTAAGCGGTATAGCAACCGCGAGGGGTACCGCTACACCTGCGAAACGGCCATTTACCTGACTGAAGCGATGCAGGGCATGGGCTATGGCACCCAAATGAAGCATTTTTTAATTGAAGAGTGCCGGGCTATGGGCTACCACCACCTGGTGGCCAAAATACTGGCCAGTAACCATGCCAGCATACAATACAATTTAAAGCTTGGGTATACTTTGGTAGGTACGCAAAAAGAGGTGAGTTACCTGAATGGGGCCTGGCATGACGTAGTGATTATGCAAAAGCTTTTATAACAGGGCTTTATTTGTTTTGTTGCCTGTTTTTGAGGGTTACACTGGCAGTACTTTTGGCTACAAAATACTTCAAATAAACTGCTGCAATGTGTTCTTTTTCAGTGAGAAACCGTTCAAAACCGATGTGACTCTTACCTGCAACTCATAATTCTCCCACTTTCTCCCACCATTTGCTGCCTCAACGCCCCACCAACCACCTTGTTTAAGGCTTTTGATGCAATAATGCAATGAAAACATAAGTTATCCACATTTTGTCTTGACATAATACTAACGCTTATAAAGCGTTACTTGATCAGAACCATTCATAAACTGAACAGTTTAATGGGTTTATGTGAATTAAAACAGTAAAAAGCGTTGTAATAAAGCTGCTTATGGGCTGGCTTACCCTACATATGTGTGATACTTAGATAAAAGTGGGAAAATGTGGGTGGTTGTGGTTGACTTTGGAAGGAAACTTTCTAACTTTGTAAATAAGTAGCAAACTGAATTAAAGGAGCTTAACCGGCCATGGATTGGTCAATCGCTTTTCATGTCATTCTTTACCGGCGAATATGAGTGTAAGCTGGATGCGAAATTCAGGCTGGTATTGCCAGCTAAAATCAAGTCCAGGCTGCCTGAAAGCTCTAACGAGCTCATACTCAGGCGGGGCTTTGAGCCGTGTTTGGTATTATACCCTATGGTGGAGTTTAAAAAGATATACACCAAGATTGCCGGGTTGAATGAGTTTAATGAAGAATACAGGAGGCTACAGCGTAATTTTTTCAGGGGCAACAGCCAGGTAGAGTTGGATAATATGGGGCGTTTTTTGATACCCAAACCCATGCAGCGGCATGCGGATCTGGGCAAAGAAGCCACATTGGTGGGCATGGGCAACAGGGTGGAAATCTGGAATCCTGACTTATACGAGCAGCACCTGATCCAGGACCCGGTAGAACTATCGGCGTTGGCGCAGAAATATCTAGACGAATAAACCGTGAGCAGTTACCACGTGCCGGTCATGTTGGCCGAATGTATCGAGGGCCTGCAAATAAAGCCTGACGGCACTTATGTTGATGCCACCTTTGGTGGTGGTGGGCACAGTGCCGCCATAGCACAACAGCTGCGGCAGGGCAAGTTGTACAGCTTTGATCAGGACCCTGAGGCCTGGCCCAATGCTGACGCTTTGCAGCAGCTGCCTGTTCAGTTGGTTAAGGCCAACTTCAGGCATGTTGAGCGGTACCTGAGGCTGCATGGTATACGGCAGGTAGATGGCCTGCTGGCCGACCTGGGGGTGTCGTCACACCAGATTGACACCAGCCACCGGGGCTTTAGTACCCGGTATGATGGGCGCCTTGACATGCGCATGGACCCCTCGGCCCCCAAAACGGCTGCTGAAATATTGAACACTTACAGCGAGCGTGACCTGCACGCCGTGCTGGGCAAGTATGGAGAGGTGCGCAACGCCAAAACACTGGCAGCGGCCATAGTATCGGCCCGCACCCACACACCTATTGAAACGGGGCTGCAATTTAAGGCAGTGCTTGAAAAGCTGGCCCCACGCAACAGGCAGGCTAAGTACATGGCGCAGGTGTTTCAGGCCCTGCGCATTGTGGTGAACGATGAGCTGGGGGCGCTGGAGGCATTGCTACAGCAATGTGCCAATATAATTAAGCCTGGTGGCCGCCTGGTGGTGATGAGCTACCACAGCCTGGAAGACCGGCTGGTGAAGCATTTTATAAGTAGTGGCAACTTTGAAGGTGCGCAGGAAAAAGACTTTTACGGCAATGTATTGCGGCCGTTTGAGCCAGTAACGCGCAAGCCTGTAAGTGCCCAAGAGCAGGAAGTTGAAGAAAACCCGCGGGCCCGTTCGGCCCGCTTACGCATAGCAGTAAAAAGTTAAATATGGCAGAAAATACCATCAAAGGGTCAGAACCACAAAAAGGCAACAGCAGTTTGTTTGCCTTTTTTGAGCGGTTGCTGAAACTGGAAAAGCTGTTTGAAGAAGGCTTGCCAGTGAAGTACCTGCCCAAGGTGCTGTTTTTGGTGGGCGTAGGCCTGTTTTACATTGCCAACAGCCATTATGCTGATAAAACCGTGCGGCAAATTAACCGCCTGCAGGTAGAGGTTGACGAGTTGCGGGTAGATCATACCACAATGAAGGCCGATATGATGAAGCAGAGCAAGCAAAGTGAGGTGGCCAAAAAAGTAAAAGCAATGGGGTTAGAAGAAAGTACTGACCCCCCATTTAAGATTAAAAGAAACCAGAAAGACTAAACGAGTAATACCAAAGCCTTGAGCATCAAGAAAAAAATATTGTTGCGTAGCCGTGTGGCCTATTTGTTAGTGGTAGCCTTTGCTGTGGCCATCATTTACAAAATGGGGCATATACAGTGGGCAGAAGGCAAGCACTGGAAGGCCAAGGCAGAGAAAATACAGTTACAGCACCGCACAGTAAAGGCCACCAGAGGCAATATTTACTCTGATAATGGCAGCCTGCTGGCTACGTCAGTGCCGCTGTATCAGGTGGCGTTTGACCCCACAGTGGCCAGTGACAAGCTCTTTAATGACCATGTTGATACGCTGGCGCTGCTGCTGTACAAGCATTTTAAAGACCACAGCCCCACCTGGTACCAGCGCAAAATGGAAGACGCCCGCTTAGGTAAAGACAAGTATATGGTGCTGAACAATAAGCGGATAGGCTACCAGGAAAAAAAGATTATGGAAACCTGGCCCATATTTAACAAAGGCAGAATGCGGGGCGGGGTCATTTTCCAGAAGGTAGAGAAAAGGCTTCGCCCTTTTTCGTTTCTGGGGTCACGTACTATTGGGTACATCAACGACCAGCAATATGGGGCAGGCCTTGAGTACAGCTTTAACAAATACCTGGCCGGTACAGATGGCATGGCCCTGTACCAGCGTATTGCCGGTAACTGGAAGCCTGTGCACAGCGAGTCTGAGGTGCCCCCGGTAGATGGGCTTGATATTGAAACTACACTTGATATTAACCTGCAGGATGTAGCCGAGGCAGCCCTGCATAAGCACCTGCTGCGCCATGAAGCCAATAACGGTTGTGTGGTGGTAATGGAGGTGGCCACTGGCGAGATTAAGGCCATTAGCAACCTGACGCGCAACAGCAAGGGTAATTATGGCGAAACCTATAATTACGCTGTAGGCAGCCAGGGGGTGCGTGAGCCGGGCAGTACCATTAAGCTGGCCTCTATGATGGCCCTGTTTGAAGATACCGGCCTTGAGCTGGGTGACGAGATTGAAACCGGCAAAGGCAGGTTTGATTTTTATGGCACCACCATGCGTGACCATAAAAAAGGAGGCTTTGGCCGCATTACTGTGCAGCAGGCCTTTGAAAAATCGTCAAACATAGCAGTGGCCAAGCTGGTGAATGAACGCTTTGGTGATAAGCCAGGGCGGTTTGTGAAATACCTGAAGGAATTTGGCCTTACTGAGCCGCTGGGTTTTCATATGATGGGTGCCGGCGAGCCTTATATTAAAACGCCTGAAGACAGCAGCTGGAGTAAGTTAAGCCTGCCGTGGATGTCGCACGGGTATGAGTTGGAGCTATCGCCCCTGCATACGCTTACCTTCTTTAATGCGGTGGCCAATGATGGTAAAATGATCAGGCCCATTATTGTGAAGCGCATTGTGAAGGCTGATAAGGAAGTGAAAAACTACCAGGCCAAGGTAATTGAGCGGCAAATATGCAGCATCAATACCCTGATGAAGCTGCGCACTATGCTTGAGGGTGTGGTTGAGCGTGGCACGGCCAAAAACATTAAAAACAGCTTTTACAAAATTGCAGGTAAAACGGGCACGGCACAGAAAATTGTGAACGGCCGCTATACCAAAAAGTACTATACCTCATTTGCGGGGTACTTTCCGGCACATGCGCCAAGGTATAGCTGCATTGTAGTGATTGATGAGCCCAAGGGCTATAACCAGTACGGTTCTGATGTGGCCGCACCGGTGTTTAAAGAAATTGCTGATAAGATTTATGCCCGTGACATAGGCCTGCATGAAGCACTGGCCGATGATTACGACCGTGAAACGGGGGTGTTTCCGGTAATCAGGGCAGGCAATATGGATGAGCTACGGCAAATATGTGATTACCTGGGTATTCACAACCAGGTATCGGCCTCGGCCGACGAATGGGCCACCACTGCCCTGCTGGGCGATACCCTGCTGTGGCGGGCCAATAATGTTGAGCCAGGGCTGGCGCCAGATGTAAGGGGCATGACCCTGCGTGATGCGCTGTATGTGCTGGAAAACCAGGGCCTGAGTGTGAATTTCGAAGGCCGCGGCCGTGTGGTAAAGCAATCATTGCTGCCAGGTATTAAAGTAAAGAAGGGGCAACAGATAACCATAACACTGAGTTGAGCACCGCACTGAAAGACATATTATATAAGGTGTCGTTACGGTCAGTATCGGGCAATATGGATATACCGGTAGAGGGGCTGCATGCTGACTCGCGGCAGGTAGTGCCAGGCTCGGTATTTGTAGCGGTGCGCGGCACTCAGGTAAATGGGCACGCTTATATTGACAAGGCAGTGGCACAAGGGGCCACCGCAGTAGTATGTGAGCAAATGCCTGCAGAGCGCCATGCCCATGTAACTTATGTTGAGGTGGCCAACAGTGCAGAGGCGCTGGGCATCATGGCAGCCAATTATTACGGCAACCCCTCGGCAGCTATGCAAGTGGTGGCGGTTACGGGTACTAATGGCAAAACCACAGTCACTACCCTGTTGTACCACCTGTTTAAGCTGCTGGGTTATAAGGTAGGCCTGCTCAGTACCATTGCCTATTATATTGGTGATGAACGTACTGATGCCACCCATACCACCCCTGATGCCATTAGCCTGCAGCGTATGTTAAAAGAAATGGTTGATGCCGGCTGTACGCATTGCTTTATGGAGGCCAGCTCACATGCCATTGTGCAGCACCGTGTTACAGGCATACAACTGGCCGGGGCCGTGTTTACCAATATTACGCACGACCACCTGGACTACCACGGCACCTTTGATGCCTATATAAAGGCTAAAAAGCTATTGTTTGATGGCCTGCCGGCAGAGGCGTTTGCATTGGTTAATACTGATGATAAGCGTGGGCCGGTAATGGTACAAAATACCAAAGCACGCAAGGTAACATTTGCCTTGAAGCAGCCTGCTGATTATAAGGCCCGCATTGTATCGAACTCATTGCAGGGCTTAGAGCTGGAGCTTGATAACCAGAATGTGTGGTTTAAGTTAATTGGCAGCTTTAATGCCTACAATATACTGGCTGGCTATGCTGTAGCCAGCTTATTGGACGAGCAAGCTGATGAGGTGCTGCGGCAGCTGTCGGGCCTGCAACCAGTAGATGGCCGGTTTGAGCAGGTAGCCCCTGAAACGGGCATTATGGCCATTGTTGATTATGCCCATACGCCCGATGCCCTGCAAAATGTGCTTGAAACGATTACTGACTTTCGTACGGGCAATGAGCAGCTGATTACCCTGGTGGGGTGTGGTGGCAACCGCGACCATGAGAAGCGCCCCAAAATGGCTGAGATTGCCTGCCGCCTGAGCGATAAGGTGATTTTAACCAGTGACAACCCGCGCGATGAGGCCCCGGAAGCCATTATTAAAGATATGCAGGCAGGGGTAAGTGCAGCCAATTATAAGAAGACCATGGTGGTGACTGACCGGAAGGAGGCCATTAAGGTGGCGGCCGGTATGGCCAACCCCGGCGATATTATTCTGCTGGCAGGTAAGGGCCACGAAACGTACCAGGAGGTGCAGGGGCAGCGATTCCCTTTTGACGACAAGCAGGTGCTGACTGAAATGCTGCGCTTAATGAGGGAATAGCCGGTGGGCTAATTATGAGTTAGGAGTGATGAATTATGAATTGGCGGTAAGCCAATATTCCCCAACAGGGGCGGTAATGATATAGAATGAATGATTGATTGGCACATGTAGTGCCCTGTTGATAGAGATAACGCTAATACTGAAGGAAACCATTGAATGCAGGTTTCTTAGAGATGATGATACTCTGGGCACTGGCCTGAGGTGACTGACTGAATAAAGAATACTAAACGCAGACGACGCTAAATTTATTTTTAAGACAATGCTTTATTACCTGTTCAAGTACCTTGACGAGAAGTTTGATATGCTGGGCGCTGGCGTGTTCCAGTATATATCATTCCGGTCGGGTATGGCCATGGTTTTTTCGCTCATCATCTCTATCGTGATCGGTAAAAGCATCATTGCGTACCTGCGCCGCAACCAATACGGCGAGGGTGTGCGTGACCTGGGCCTTCAAGGCCAAAAAGAAAAAGAAGGCACCCCCACCATGGGTGGTGTAATTATACTGGCGGCCATCGTTATTCCTACCCTTTTGATGGCCCGTTTTGACAATGTATATGTGGTATTGCTGCTTATTTCATGCGTATGGATGGGCTTGATAGGTTTTGCTGATGATTACCTGAAAATTAAACGCAAAAACAAAGCTGGCCTGGCAGGCAAGTTTAAGCTAATAGGCCAACTGGGCCTGGGGCTTATTGTAGGGCTTACCATGTATTTTAACCAGAACGTAGTGGTGCGTGAGTATGCCAACCCTGATGCCTCTGTACAGGAAATTGTAAACGGGCAGGTAGCTTTTGAAGATGTGAAATCTACCCGCACCACCTTCCCCTTTCTGAAACACAGTGACTTTGATTATAAGAATGTTGTTCCGTTTTTGCCAGATAACCTGACGTGGCTGGTGTATGTAGGTATTGCCATATTTATTGTGATGGCGGTATCAAACGGGGCCAACCTGACCGACGGGCTTGACGGCCTGGCCGCGGGCACCTCTGCCATTATAGGTATTGTGATGGCCTTAATGGCCTATGTATCAAGTAATATAGCCTTTGCCCAGTACCTTGATATTATGTTTATACCCAATGCCAGCGAGATGGTAATTTTCTGTGCGGCATTTGTAGGGGCCTGCATTGGCTTTTTATGGTACAATTCATTTCCGGCACAGGTGTTTATGGGTGATACGGGCAGCCTTTCACTGGGGGGCATTATTGCTGTATTGGCCCTGACCATACGCAAAGAGTGGCTCATACCTATTTGCTGCGGGGTGTTTTTGATAGAAACCCTATCGGTAATGGTACAGGTAAGCTACTTCAAGTTTACGAAAAAACGCTTTGGCGAGGGGCGGCGCATTTTCAAGATGGCACCGTTGCACCACCACTACCAAAAGGTAGGGGTGCCAGAATCTAAGATAGTAGCCCGCTTATGGATTGTGGGCCTCATTCTGGGCATTTTCACTTTGGCTACTTTAAAACTGAGGTAAAGTATGAGCAAACGCATAGCCATATTAGGAGCACAAGAGAGCGGCACCGGTGCAGCACTGCTGGCGCAGGCGCGTGGCTATGCGGTATTTGTTTCTGAGCTGAATACCATTGCCGAGGCTTACCGGGCTACGTTAACCCAGGCCGGCATTGAGTTTGAAGAGGGTGGCCATACCGAGGCGCGCATATTGGGGGCTGATGAGATTGTGAAAAGCCCCGGCATACCAGATAGCGTACCGCTATTGCGCAAGGCGGTGGCAGCAGGCATACCGGTAATTTCTGAAATAGAGCTGGCGGCCCGCTACTGCGAGGCCCCGATTATACTCATAAGTGGTACCAACGGTAAATCAACCACAGCCAAGCTTACCTGGCACCTGCTAACCCATGCAGGCATTAATGCTGGGCTGGCTGGCAATATAGGCAACAGCTTTGCCATGTCAGTACTGCAGGATGCGCCCGTGCGAGATGTGTATGTGGTAGAGGTGAGCAGCTTCCAGCTAGACGGCATGTACCAGGCCAAGGCTGATACAGCCATTTTATTGAACATTACAGCCGACCACCTTGACAGGTATGGCAACCAGATAGAAAACTATGTACGGTCTAAGTTCAGGATAGTACAAAACATGCGGCCCAATGATGCCTTTATTTACTTCTGTGAAGACAGGCTGATTAACCACCACCTGGCAGAAAACCCAGTGGCGGTAACCGAGGTGCCGGTATCATTAATGCATGAGCAAAAGGTAGGGGGCTACCTTAGCGGCAATGAGCTGGTGTTTAAGCCTGTTAATGGCCAAAAGCAAACTGTGGCGCTGGAACAGATAGCCCTTGCCGGCAAGCACAATATGCTGAATGTACTGGCTGCTGTGCTGGCTGCACACCGGCATGGGGCCAAAATGAAAGCCATTAAAGAGGCATTGGGCACTTATGAAACACTGCCCCACCGCATGGAGCCTGTGGCTGCCATCAAGGGGGTAGGGTTTATAAATGACTCGAAAGCCACCAATGTTGACTCGGTGTTTTATGCCCTTGATAGCTTTGACCAGCCCATTATTTGGGTGGTTGGCGGCATAGATAAAGGCAATGCCTACAATGAAATTGAGCCGCTGGTACGCAATAAGGTCAAGGCCATTGTGTGCCTTGGCAAAGACAATAACCGCTTGTTGGCGGCCTTTACCAAAACAGGGCTGCCAATAACTGAAACCACAGATGTGCACCAGGCAGTGGCCCAGGCTTATGAGCAGGCGCAGCCCGGCCATGTGGTGTTGTTTTCGCCGGCCTGCTCAAGCTTTGACCTGTTCAAAAACTTTCAAGACAGGGGCGACCAGTTTAAACAGGCTGTACTGGCATTAAAAGGTGAGGTAGAGCATACGACAGAACAGACATGATTAGTCAAATTAAAATATGGACCAATAAGCACCTACAGGGCGACCCAATGATTTGGTTTATCGTGCTGTCGCTTTCAGTACTGAGCATTCTGGTGGTATACAGCGCAACA
>CAZXTW010000094.1:3062-12941 GCA_964643525.1 uncultured Roseivirgaceae bacterium | reverse complement strand
GTTGCGCATGCTGCGCTACAAGTCATTATTTTTAGACAAGTTTAAACTACTTGTAGAACAATATGTGATATATATGAACAGCAAGCCTTCTAAGATGGCCACCAGCCTGCCTGATTATGTGCCTGAAGAGGCATTGCCGTTCAGTTATGAATTGGTGCAGCTCAGAGACGTGCAGCATACAGCATTTTTGCAAAGTGATGTACCCGAAGCAGTGCTATTGACCATATTGACGCATTTAGGCAATAAACCGCCCCACGAGGTGGTGCAACAAATTATAGCCAAACTTGAACAACTTGTACCCGACGCAGCGTTATTAGAAAAATACCTGATACAGTTGAAACGCATTTCGGTATTGAGTAATTTAGACGTAGAAATAAATAAAGCGATACAAACCATGCCATTTCAGCTAGATGTAACCAAAGACCCCTTCTATAAAGAAGGCATAGCAACGGGAGAAAAGAGGGGAGAAAAAAGAGGAGAAAAAAGAGGAGAAAAAAGAGGCGAGCAGCAAAAAGCTGAGGCAGTAATTGTGTCTATGCTTCAAGGGGGCAAACTGAGTGTGCCCGAAATTGCAGGGTATACAAATACATCAACCGATTTTGTATTACAAGTAAAAGCTCGCCACGGCCTTTAAAAAGTACTTTTAATGTTTTTTGCTTTACCAACTCTGGTTTCAGTAGAGTTTTAGTCTAAAGGCCCCAAACAAAGCCTAACAATCTCACCTGCTTTGTTTATTGTAGCTGTTGGCTACCCTCGTTCATTTTAAAGCATCTATAACAGCTATAAGGCCTGCCTTGGGTTGGCTTGCCCTAGACTAGGGTACACCCTACCCTAAGCGAGGGTACGATAATCCCTAGACTAGGGTACGCCATACCCTAAGCGAGGGTACGATAGTCCCTAGCCTAGGGCACAGTGCAACAACCAGGGGTGGTTGCCGGGTAGGCCTGTTGCTGGTTGGCTTCGCTCCTGATCTACCACAATGGCTGGTTAGACACAACAGAAAAGTAAAAAAGCTATGGGTTTTGCATCAAGCATGCTTTCAGTGGCCACACCCACCCAACAAGTTTTTACTAAGCACAAAAGTAAATGTAACGTTCGTTACAAGTAGATGTAACACTCGTAACAAGCAGATGTTACGATCGTAACGAGTAGATGTTACACTGGTAACGAGCAGATGTTACACTCGTAACGAGCAGATGTTACGCCCGTAACAAACGCCATTGACTGCCCTATACCTTCACAGTTACTCCCCTTTTTACCTAAGCCCAACTGTTGGCATAAAAAAAATCCCGATGCGTTGCCGCACCGGGATGTGTATGGAATATGAGTGTAACCGAATAATTAATTTCTAAACTGCTTCAGCTTGGCATTGTAGTCATTGGCCAGGTCGTTCTCACCAATACGTTTCAACGCATTAATACTCTGGCTCAATATAGCCACCTGCCTGTCAATTTCATAGCGGTCAAAAACAGAAGGGCGCCGTTGGTACTCAATCATCTCTACGGCCTGCTTAGCCAAAATATCAGCCATATCCTTCGCTTGTGCTTTTACCGCCTCATCATCGGCCAGCGAGGCCAGTAACGATAAAGTACCCGACGAGAAAATGTCGTATGGTATAGTGGTATGGGGCATTACCTCAACGCTGCGCATCAACACCTCTTTGGCCTGCTCACGCTTGCCCTGTTGTATCAGTACCTGCGCCAAACGGTTAAAGCTGGCCCTGGTATTCAACACAAAGTTATTATACTCTGTGCTATAGTAAACGTCGGGGTCTTGCAGGCCCCTGAACTGAAACTTGTTCATCAGGTTGTCATACATCACCTCCGTATTGACCATATAATTCTGGCCGGCGCCCTGTGGGTTCTTAACTGGCAACAGGCGGTAAGCATTGCCCTCTTGCACCACATACTCTGAAAACTCAAAGGCACTGCCATTAAGTGACGTAGTGTTAAAATACACAGGGCGGTCCCACTTGGCGTTTACAATAATATCAAGCGTCATCAGGTCACCAATTAAAATGGCACCACGCTTGGCTTTAAAAAACATCTTACCCACCACGTTGCTCTTCAGCTCATCAGGTACAATGCCTTTGGCCAGCACCGCATCAGTATCAACCTCTAAAAACAAAGTTTGCGAGGGCAAAATATTATACTGTCCTCTTCCACTCACCACACGGTGGTTGGTTTTAATCAACTGCAAAAAGCCTTCAGCATTCATGGTAGGGTACTGCGTTTGCTCATAACGCAGGTAAGTATTACGGCCAGTAGGGCCATAATCTTTGTACGTTAAACTAAACGGAAAGGGCGCTGACTCATACGCCTGGCGTGTCATCTGGTCAATATACCAGTCAGTATTAAAATAACTCTGCACCACCACACGCACGTCTGTTCTAATGCCCTCTACCTCCTGGGCATACCACAGCGGGAAGGTGTCATTATCACCCCCGGTAAACAGAATGGCATTGGGCGCGCATGATTCAAGCAGGTTAATGGCCGAGTCAACCGAAAAATAACGGTTGCTGCGGTCGTGGTCGTCCCACTCTTCGGCCAGCATAATACCGGGCACTGCGGCCGAGACCACCGTGGCAATAGCCGCAGCAATGGCCGTAGCCTTAATGGGCTTTTTCAAGGCATCATAAATAGCCAGCACCCCAAAGCCTATCCATATAGCAAATGCATAAAACGAGCCTACATAAATATAATCACGTTCACGCGGCTGGGTGCTGGGTATATTCAGGTACACAATCAAGGCTATACCTGTTAAAATAAACAGCATACCCACAACGCCGGCGTTTTTGGGGTCTCGAAACAGGTGAAACAGCAGCCCGGCCAGCCCCAGCAACAGGGGCAGCGCATACAGGTTATTTCTGGCTTTATTATTCTTTAGCCTGGTGGGTACCTTGCTGCTGTCTTCAAAAGGCCCCAGCACCCCTGCGTTTTGGATATTACTTTCACGCCCAACAAAGTTCCAACCAAAATACCTGAAGTACGAAAAGCCCAGCTGGTACTGAAAAAAGTAGCGCATATTGTGCTTAAAAGACGGCTTCTGGTTAGGCCCAAGGTCCATCCAGTACCGGTACATGCGGGTGTAGCGCTGCTCACGGCTCCATGCCCTGGGGAACAGCGTCATATCTTTATCATCATACTTAGGCACCTGCTTATAACTTACCAGCTCGTACTTATCGCTGCCCTTGGCCCAAATGGGGTCGCCATTTTCAACAGCAATGGGCTGTGCATCAAAATAATTGCCATACAACAGGCTGGGTACCTCACCATACTGCTCACGCTTCAGGTACGAAATAAACGTCATCACATCCTCAGGGTTGTTCTCATCAATGGGCGTATTGAAGTTTGAACGTATCAACACCAGTGAGTATGACGAGTAGCCAATCAAAATCATAGTCAGGCACAGCAGTACGGTATTTAAAATTACCTTATCATGCTTTACTGAATACCACAGCCCATAAACCAGGGCGGCAATCAATAAAAAGCCAAACACACCTGCCCCGGTGCCAAAGCCCAGGCCCAGGCTGTTTACAAAGTAAATCTCGTACGAGCCTGCCAGCGAGGGGATACCTATAATTACCCCATTCAACACAAAGAAAATGGCTACCAATGATATCAGCGATACAATCACAAAATTCAGCCAGGGGTTATTGGGCAGCTTTAACTGCTTGCTTTGGCTGGTATTAATAAAATACAGCACAAGGCCCGCCAGGCCACCCAACAGGGGTACCATAATGGCTTTACCAAAGCCTGCCCCCAGGCTGCCGTTGCCACTGCCTATGGCAAAAATAATGTATACAATACCCAGGCCTATAAAATACCGGGTAGGGTTAAACTTGCCTGAGCCCTTAATAATCAATGGCTTTTTGTGCAGCTCAAACTTAAAGAACATAATCATACCCAGGGCGGGCAGCACAACCAGGTTTAACAGGTGAATACCTATACTCAGGCCAATAATATAAGCTATTAAAATTAACCAGCGGTTGGCCAGGGTGGTGTCAGTAATGCGTTCCCACTTCAGTACAGCCCAGAACACCACTGCCGTGAAGAACGACGACATGGCGTATACCTCAGCCTCAACAGCAGAAAACCAAAAGCTGTCAGAAAAGGTATAGGCCAGCGCGCCAATGGCCCCGGCACCCAGTATAGCAATAGTATCGCCTGTGCTCTCCTGCCCGTCTTCAGTCTTCATTACCTTACGGGCCAGCATCACAATGCTCCAGAACAGGAACATAATACAGAATGCACTGGCCAGGGCACTAGACATATTTACCCAATAGGCCACCTGCGAGGTATCACTACCGGCCAGCATAGAAAACATACGGCCAATCAGTAAAAACATGGGCGCACCCGGTGGGTGGGGTACTTCTAACTTATACGATACGGCAATAAACTCTCCGCAGTCCCAATAACTGGCCGTAGGCTCTAGCGTAAGTATATAAACAGTGGCTGCTAACGCAAAAATGAGCCAACCGATAATGTTGTTGTACTTTTGAAAAGTGGTCATAATAGAAGTCAATTAACTGGGCGAAATTAGTAAAATTCTCTACCAATCAAGCAGCGTACATTCTTTTTATACGGCTTTGGCGGCCACTGGCAGCACGTATTACATCATTTTACAAATGGTTACATGGTTACAATCAGTTGTCACGCCCTGTAGCGCATCCGTTTACGGGTTAAACAACTCTGGCTAACCCGGCACGGCCTTTGCAATACCACCAAACAGTTGCCCCGGCACAAACTTTTAACCAGGGCAGCCCTGTTACTTCAGTTCAAGGTTTGATACTTTTGATTTTAATTGTGAAAAGCTGCGTTAGCCATATCATTTGCTTAGTTACCTGCCTGTGGTGCCTGCTACCTGCACAGACCAGTGCACAGGCACCCATTGCTGACAGCACCAAAATGCTGTTGACAGACCTGAACGTGCAGATTGAAGCCACCCAGGCAGTTAATGACATGTACAACTTTAAATTTAAAAGTGCCGAGCAGCAGTTCAGGTGGCTTAAGCAAAAATACGGGTGGCACCCCCTGCCCTACTTTTTACATGGCCTGAGCACCTGGTGGAAGATAGCACCCGATGTAGCAGTAGAAACCTACGACAACGCCTTTATTGCCTACATGGATACCTCCATATACCTGGCCAACCGACTTTTTGAAGCTGATAAGCAAAATGTAGAGGCCGCCTTTTTTCTGGCAGCGGCCTATGCCTTTAAGGGGCGCCTTTACTCTGAACGGGGCCGCTGGCGCAAGGCTGCCTCTGTAAGCAAAAGTGCCCTGAAATACCTCAACGTAAGCAAAGGCAACGAAACATTCAGCCCAGAGCTGCTGTTTGGCGATGCCCTGTACAATTATTATGTAGTGTGGGCAGCAGAAAACTACCCCATGCTAAAACCTGTGTTGTTGTTTTTCCCGAAGGGCGATAAAGAAAAAGGCCTGGAACAGCTCGTAGAAGTAAGCAACAACGCCTTTTACACCCGCACAGAGGCCCAGTACTTTTTAATGCGCATTATGGCCAGCGATCAAAAAAACATACCCGAAGCCCTGCGCCTGGCAGAGTACCTGCATACTACCTTTCCTGATAACCCTTACTTTCACCGCTACTATGCCCGCATGTTGTACAACTCGGGCCGCTTTACCAAAGCGCGCAAGCTGTCAGAGCAAATCTTAACAAAAATAGACAGCAGCCAGGTAGGCTACGAAGCCAACAGTGGCCGCTATGCCAGCTTTTTTCTGGCACAAATTGCGCAAGCCTACCGCAAGCGCGCCAAAGCCATTCAATACTATGAGCTGTGCACCCGGTTTGCCGCTAAAAACGAGGCCTACAACTCGGGCTATTACCATTATGCCCTGATAAACCTGGCCACCTTTGCCCATGAAGATGGCAACAAAGCCAAAGCCCGGGCCTATGCCAAACTAATAAAAAAGTATGCCAAACGGCGCAGCAAGGTATATAACGATGCCAAAGACTTACTTAAAAAGCTTTAACTTAGGGCGCAAAACCTGCGTTTTATCTCTTTTACTGGCGGCATGGAGCTGAAAGACCTTTTAATAACGCCCATATACCTGTTATTTATTTTTGTGGTAGCTTACCTGTTGCGTAACCGCTACAGCACCCCTGCCACCCGCAAATACTTTATGCCGGCCCTTACCTTAAAAATTGTAGGCGCCATTGCCCTGGGCTTTGTGTACCAGTTTTACTATGGCTGGGGCGATACCTTTACCTACTTTCATGTGGGCAGCCGCTACGTATGGGAGGCCTTTCTTGACTCGCCCCTGCTGGCCTTCAAACTCATATTTGCCGGGGCTGAGTATGAGCCCGATACCTTTTATTATGCTTCGCGCATATATACTTATGGCGATTTACCCTCGTACTTTGTGGTACGCCTGGCTGGTTTTTTTGATATACTCACCTTCCATACCTACTCGGCCACGGCAGTGCTGTTTGCCGTAGTCAGCTTTACGGGCATCTGGGCCCTGTACTCATCACTGGCCCGGCTGTTTCCTGAGCTAACCAAGCCTTTTGCACTGGCCGTATTGTTTATGCCTTCAGTATTCTTCTGGGGGTCGGGCCTGCTGAAAGACTCCATTACCCTGGGCGCGGTAGGCTGGCTGGTCTATGCCGTGGTGCAGCTGTTTTTTATGAAAAAAAAGCACCCCGGCCTGGTGGTGCTGGCGCTCATTAGCCTATACATATTATATATAGTAAAAATCTACATCCTGCTCTGCATCATGCCGGGCATCATCATCTGGCTGTTCCAGTCGTTTGTTAAACGCATCAAATCAAGCATCGTGCGGGTGGTCATAGGCCCTGTGGTATTTGGGGTGGCCCTGGCGGCAGGCTTTTACGCCATAGTAAGCATTGGCCAAAGCAACGCCAAGTACTCTTTTGAGCAACTGGCCTACACTGCCGAAGAAACCGCCCGCTGGCTAAACTATGTGGGCGAGGTACAGGGTGGCTCGGTCTATGACCTGGGCGATTTTGACTACACCCCCGCCGGCATGCTACGCAAATTTCCGCTGGCCGTGTGGGTAACCCTGTACAGGCCCTACCCCTGGGAAGCCTACAACCCCGTAATGATGCTTTCTGCCCTTGAAAGTGCCTTTATGTTCTTCCTTACCCTGCTGGTATTTGTAAAATGTGGCGTGGTAAATGTATTCAGGTACATACTGAGCAACCCCTTTGTGCTGTTCTGTATGGTGTTTGCCATATCCTTCTCTTTTGCGGTGGGCATCTCTACCTACAACTTTGGCTCGCTGGTGCGCTACAAAATACCCATGGTGCCCTTTTACCTCAGCGCCATGTTCATCATCAGGCACTATGCAAAAAGCCCTAAAAAAGTAGGCGCATTGGCCATCACAGAGTAGCGCTGCTGTATGGTTTGCCAGGCCGCAATGCCCATTTGCCTGCGCAGGGCGGCGTCAACAATCAGCTGTTCAAGCTTAGCCTCCCACTCTGCCTCAGTAGCGCATAAAAACCCATTGGTGCCATCAGCAATAATGGTGGTATTCACCCCCACTGGCGAGGCCACCGCCGGCACACCCAGCGCCATATACTGCAAAGCCTTAAACCCACACTTGCCCTTGGCCCAGGCATCGTCAGTAAGCGGCATCACCCCCACATCAAACTGCGTCAGGTCATCAATTTCTGTGGCTTTATTCCAGGGGGTGTAATGCAGGCTTTTCAGGGGCAGGTCAGGCCTTTGGTTGCTAATTACATGAAACCTGATGTTATGCCTGGCTTCCAGCCGGGCTACAATGGGCACAAAATCATTCAGGTACATCATCGTGCTGTGCGTGCCCGTCCAGCCCAGCACCACCGGCTGGCCACCATGCACCTTTACGCGGTTGTGCAGGTGGGCTGTATCAATAGTAGTAGGGTTCAGCACCACATTGGGGGTGTATTGGCGGGCAAAACTGGCCAAATAGTCATTACCGCAGCTTACTTTGTAACTGTACCGGCAAATGGCCCTTACCTTACCGTGCCACTTTAAGCGGGCAGCTATGCGGTTATTATCACTGGTATTGGGCAGCCAAATGGCGTCGTCAAAATCATAAATCAGCTTTTTACGCAATACACGGGCCAGGCACCACTCAAAAAAAGGTGGGCCCAGTGGGGCTGCCTCTCGATGCACAAACACAAAATCATACCGCCCCGCCCTGAAAAGCACCAGCACCCGCCGGCCAAAGCCACCCAAAATGGCCAGCACCTTGGCCAAAAAATGGCCTGGCTTGTACAACACCGCCCAGCCCTTTTGACTTAAAAACGACTGCACCTCATACCGGTAGCCCTGCTGGACCAGCAGGCTAAAATACTGCTCAAACCTAAACCGCTGTGAGGGGGCCGCCTGTAAAGGGTAGGGCACCAAAAACAATATGCGTGGCATCACGTCTGTAATTTTGCGCAAAGTAAAGTGAAAATTTTAAAGGTGCCTGTTTTTTGCTTCCTGTAAGTTCGCATACCTTTGCATGGTTTTGCTGTACAGCTACTTACCTACAGCTGGCAGCTGTATATTTTGAATTAGGCATGGCAATCTATAATTTCGTGCTGCATAGTTACCTTTAGTGAATGAAAAAAGCACTCATTACCGGCATTACCGGACAAGACGGCGCCTACCTGGCCGAGCTACTTCTTGAAAAAGGCTACGAGGTTCATGGTATTAAAAGAAGAAGTTCTCTGTTTAATACCGACCGCATTGATCATTTGTACCAAGACCCTCATGTTGACAACTACCGGTTTCGCCTGCATTATGGCGACCTGACCGACTCATCAAACATTGTACGCATTGTGCAAGAGGTGCAGCCCGATGAAATTTACAACCTGGGCGCCATGAGCCATGTAAAGGTAAGCTTTGACGAGCCTGAATATACCGCAAATGTTGATGCCCTGGGCACCCTGCGCATGCTGGAGGCCATCAGGCTGCTGGGCCTGGTTGAAAAAACGCGCTTTTACCAGGCTTCTACCTCAGAGTTGTACGGGCTGGTGCAGGAAACCCCCCAATCAGAAACAACACCCTTTTACCCACGCTCGCCCTATGCCGTGGCCAAAATGTATGCTTACTGGATTACCGTAAACTACCGCGAGGCTTATAATATGTATGCCACCAACGGCATATTGTTTAACCACGAGAGCCCCATCCGTGGCGAAACTTTCGTGACCAGAAAAATTACCCGTGGGGCCAGCCGCATTTCACTGGGCCTGCAAGACAAGCTGTACCTGGGCAACCTTGATGCCAAGCGTGACTGGGGCCATGCCAAAGACTATGTAGAAGCCATGTGGTTGATGCTGCAACAGGAGGTGCCCGAAGATTTTGTGATTGCCACCGGCGTAACCACCAGCGTGCGCGATTTTGTGTACAAAACTTTTAAAGAGCTGGGCATTGAGCTTAAGTTTGAAGGCACCGGCGTAAACGAACGTGGCATTATTACCCATATTGAAGAAGATATTGATGCCGTAAAAGTAGGCCAGGAGGTGGTAGCTGTTGACGAACGCTATTTTAGGCCTACTGAGGTTGATTTGCTTATTGGTGACCCCACCAAGGCCAAAGAAAAACTGGGCTGGGTACCCAAGCGCCAGCTTGACGAGCTGATTAGCGATATGGTCAAGGCCGACCTGAAGCTGTTTAAGAAAGACCTGTACCTCAAAAAAGGCGGGCACGACATTTATAATTACAACGAATAACCCTACCAAGCCATGAATAGCAGCGCACGCATATATGTAGCCGGCCATCGCGGTATGGTAGGTTCTGCCATTGTTCGCAACCTGCAAAACAAGGGCTACAGCAATATCATTGTTCGCACCTCTGCCCAGCTCGATTTGCGCAACCAACAGGCCGTGGCCCAGTTTTTTGCGCAAGAGCAGCCCGAGTATGTATTT
>CAZXTW010000094.1:0-3052 GCA_964643525.1 uncultured Roseivirgaceae bacterium | reverse complement strand
GGCTGCCGCCAAGGTGGGCGGCATACACGCCAACAATACCTACAGGGCAGAGTTCTTGTATGACAACCTGGCCATACAAAACCACATTATACAAAGCAGCCACCAGCAGGGTGTTCAAAAGCTCATGTTTTTAGGCAGCAGCTGCATCTACCCCAAAATGGCTCCGCAGCCTTTGAAGGAAGAATACCTGCTTACCGGCCCCCTGGAGCCCACTAACGAGCCCTATGCCATTGCCAAAATTGCAGGTATTAAAATGTGTGAGGCCTACCGCGACCAGTATGGCAGCAACTACATTTCAGTGATGCCTACCAACCTGTATGGGCCTAATGACAATTACAACCTGAACAACTCACACGTGCTGCCGGCCCTGCTGCGCAAGTTTCATGAAGCTAAAGCTGAAGGCAAACCCGAGGTAACCATATGGGGTACCGGTAGCCCCCGGCGTGAGTTTTTGCATGTAGATGATATGGCCGATGCCTGCGTGTACCTGATGCAAAACTACAACGACAAGGGCTTTGTAAACGTGGGCGTGGGCCATGACATATCTATTAAAGAACTGGCCCAGCTAATACAAAAAATTACCGGCTATGAAGGGGCCCTTACGTTTGATACCAGCAAGCCCGACGGCACACCGCGTAAGTTAATGAATGTTGACCTGCTGCACAGCATAGGCTGGCAGCACAAAATATCGTTAGAAGAAGGCATACGCAGTACCTACCACGATTTTGTGAACAACTACCAGGTGCTTACCAACGCCTAACGCTGCGGTCACTGCCCGGCACAGAAACACCACCGCATGAACAAAACGGTTATAGATGCCTCTAAACAGGGGCTAAGCATTGGGTTAAGCGAGCTAAAGCAGTACAAAGACCTTTTCCTGACACTGGCCTATCGTGACTACCGGGTGCGTTACGCGCAAACCTTTCTGGGTTTTTTGTGGGCCCTGCTGCAACCGGTTATTACTGTGGGCATCTTTTATGTCATATTCGGCCTGCTGGCAGGCATCGAGTCGGGCATTGAGGGTGTACCCTACATTTTATTTGCCATGTGCGGCATGAGCGGGTGGACGTACTTCTCGTTTGTAGTCACCAACTCGGGCAACAGCATTATCCTGCATGCGGGCATGATTAAAAAAATCTACTTCCCCAGGCTCATCATCCCCCTGTCAAAAGCGGTTACAGGCCTCATTGACTTCCTGCTTACCTTTATCATACTGGCCGCCATCATGATATACGTGGGCCATGTGCCCCCCGCCACTATTGTGTTGTTTCCGGTATATGTGCTGCTTACCATCATTACGGCCCTGGCCGTAGGGGTGTGGCTCAGTGCCCTCACCATCAGGTACCGCGATTTTCAGCACCTCATCCCCTTTATGGTGCAGGTTGGGCTGTATGCCACGCCGGTGGCCTACCCTGCCCAAAAGGTAGTAAGCAACCTGCCCGGCTGGGCTGCCGCCCTGTACTTTACCAACCCCATGGCGGGCATTTGTGAGGGCTACCGTTACTGCCTGCTGGGCGGCAACCCGCCAGTGGTGTATGCCTACATCTCGTACGGCATTATTGCCCTGCTGTTTATCAGCAGCTTGTTTTACTTTAAAAAGGCCGAGCGCTCTATGGCCGACTTACTGTAACCGCCCTGCCTAGTGAGTAATACCGCCATACATATTAACCAACTCACCAAAGAGTACAGCATAGGCACCCACCAAAGTGCCTCATTGCGTGAAACGCTGGTGGACCTGACCAGGCGCCAAAAGGCCGATAAAACCTTTTTCAAAGCGCTTGATAACGTCACGTTTGATATTAAGCAGGGCGAGGCTTTTGCCATTGTGGGCAAAAACGGGGCTGGCAAAAGCACCCTGTTAAAGGTGCTGAGCCGCATTACGCACCCCACCAAAGGGCGTATTGAAATTAAGGGCCGGGTCTCTTCATTGCTTGAGGTGGGCACGGGCTTTCACCCAGAGCTAACCGGGCGCGAAAACATATTTCTGAACGGCACCATACTGGGCATGCGCCGCCGCGAGGTGCGCGATAAGTTTGACGAGATTGTGGCCTTTAGCGGGGTAGAAAAGTTTATTGATACCCAAGTAGAGCGCTACAGCAGCGGCGTGTATGTGCGGCTGGCCTTTGCTGTGGCCGCCCACCTTGAGCCTGAAATACTCATCATTGACGAAGTGCTGGCCGTGGGCGATGCTGAGTTTCAGAAAAAATGCATGGGCAAAATGAGCCAGGTAGCCAAAGGCGGCCGCACGGTGGTGTTTGTAAGCCACAACATGTCGGCTGTTGAAAGCCTGTGCCAGCGGGGCGTGCTGCTTGAAAAAGGGCAGCTCACGTTTAGCGGCACTGCGGCTGAAACCATACAGCGCTACCTGTACAGCAGCTCGGTCGAGGCAGATGCCGTATGGGCCAACAGCAGCCCCGAAGCACAGGGGCCAGTGGTGCTGCACCGTGCCGCCCTGGTTGACGAAGCCGGCCAGTACCGCAGCACCTATGCCAATACTGATACCATTACCGTAAGCATGCAGGTAGAGTTGTGCGAAGCCATTGACAACCTGAAGGTGGGCCTTGAGCTGATGGCCGACCTGGGCAAGCCCCTCATTACCTCGTTCCATAACGACCGCATTGACGTAGCCCCCATTGCGCTACAGCCCGGCATGAACCACCTGCAGGTGCAACTGCCCGCGGCCCTGCTCAACAAAGGGGTGTATACCGTTAACCTCTCGGCAGGCATTCATAAGGTAAAAATGGTGATGCGCCACGATGGCATACTCAAGTTTGAAATTAATTTTAAGGTGCTCAACACCGCCATGCCCGTAAGCCAGCGGCCCAGCGTGATTGCACCTTTATTACACTGGACTACAAAAAACAACTGATATGGGCAAATGGGTGATCTGCAGCGGCATGATCAGGTCGGCCTCTACCTTGCAATACCAAATGGTAAAGGCACTGTTAGAGCATACCGGCCAGGGCCAGGCACTGGGCGTGGTTGATGTGCACCAGTTTGCCACCGCCTCGCAACCATATGCGCAGCAGCAGGGGTTACTGGCCTTTAAGCA
>CAZXTW010000093.1:0-13004 GCA_964643525.1 uncultured Roseivirgaceae bacterium | reverse complement strand
ATCAATGATGAGCACCCATTGCCCCTGCGTTTGGCGCATCACGGCCTGTTGCCAGTCAGTAATGTTGTTGGTGTTGAAGGCAATGCCCCAGTGCTTTTGTGCCTGTAGCTGAAACATGGCCATGGGCCCCTCAGGGCTTGATTGGCTAAAGCTTTCAAAGTTGAGGTGCACTACCTGGTGCCCCTGTTGCCGCAGTTGGGCCATGAGCAGTTCAAAGTAAGTGCTTTTGCCGCCCTGCCGGGGTGCCCAAATGGTAAAGTAGCGGGCCTGCTGTACCAGTTGCAGCCCCTCGTGAACCAAATCAGTTCTGGGTAGCGTATAGTGCTGCTCGGGCCAGTTGGGGCCAGAGGTGTTGAACCTTTTGATGGGGGCTTGGGTGGTCACGGCTGGGTAAGGTTAAGGCTGTAAGTTAGGCCTTTTTAGTCAGTTGTATTTTTTTGTTCATGTTTGATGGCTTTGCTGAGCAGCCAGATGAAGCCGCCAATAACGGTACCGTTGATGATAACCATGCCTATGATTGCGCCTGTGCTCATAGTTGTTTGCTGTATTGTTTTACTAACCATTTATTGAGTAAGATGCCCGCCAGCAGTATGAGGCCCCATTGGGTAACAATGGTGGCGTTGCTGTAAATGCTGATGAGGTTCCACTGGCCGCTGGCGTTGAACCAGGGGTATTGGTCGTACCCCTGTGACATCCACCACACCAGCAGTACCACGCCCAGGGCTATATTGAGGATGAGGGCACCTTTGAAGTAGGCGTTGGGCACCAGAAAGTCAGAATCAGCATCAATAAGTTCGCGCTTGAAGCGGCCCATGCCGTAGCGCATGGCCGCAAAGATGATGAACAGGCCCGAGATGATGAGGCCGAGGCCCCAGACCCAGTCCTGGTTGTTAAAGAAGTCAAGGTAAATGGCCGAGGGGAAGCCAATGAGCACACAGCCTATGGCTGCCCTGACGGTGGCCTGCAGGCGGTTGAGGCCCAGATCACCCAAGACTTTAATGAACAGCTCAATCATGGGCAGCAGTGAGCTGAAGGCGGCCAGGAAGAAGGCCAGGAAGAAGATGACGGATAGCCAGACGCCGCCGGGCAGCTCAGCAAAGAGCTGGGGGATGATGGTAAAGGTGAGCCCCTGGTTGCCCGCCTGTAAGAATTTGGTGGCAGCCTCTGCCGAGGGGGCCAGGGCAAATACGGCAGGCAGGATGGCCATGCCTGATACCAGAGAGGCGGTGTTGTTGCCAAAGCTGCCTACGAATATGTTGAGGGTAACATCTTCTTTTTTGCGCGAGTAGCTGGCCAGCGTCATGATGAGGCCCCAGCCGGCACCGGTGCTCCAGGCCGATTGGCTGAGGGCTTCCAGCCAGACGGTGGCGTTGCTGAAGTGGGCCGGGTTGATGCTGAACATGTATTCAAGGCCCTGCACGCCGCCCGGCATGCTGAGGGCCATGATGGAGATGAGGATGAGCAGCACAAATAAGGAGGGGATGAGGATGCGGTTGGCCCGCTCAAGCCCTTTTTGGATGCCCTTAACCAGTACCAGTATACCCAGTGCTACGGCGGCAATGTGCAGCAGCACGGTCATGTAGTTTTTGCTGTGTACGGTGGCCCAGAACTCCGTCATGTAGTTGGGGTTACTGGCCATGGTGGCCTGCAGGTCAGTGCCAGAGAAGGCCAGCTTGAGCGAGAGGCCCAGGTATTGCAGGCCCCAGGCGGTTACTACTGAGTAGTAAAAGGTAATGCCCAGGGTGCAGAGGGCTATGAAGAAGCCCATAAAGGCAAAGCGCTTGCCTGCCACGCCGGTAAATGAGTTGATGACGCCCTGCTTGATTTTTTTGCCTATGGCAAACTCTGCCATGAGGATGGGGATGGACCAGATGAGGAGGAATACAATCCACAGGATAAGAAACGACCCGCCGTATTGCCCTGCCAGGCGGGGGAAGCGCCACAGGTTGCCCGCCCCAATGGCCATGCCCAGTGAGGCCAGAATGATGCCCCAGCGGCTGCTAAACTGCTCTTTAATGGCCATAGGTTATTGGCTGTTTTTGAGTTTTACCAGCTGTTGGTGCTTAATGGCGGTGGTCCAGATGCTGGTGCTGGCGCTTACCATGCGCGTCCAGATGGGGTGTATGCGGCCGGCGTGGGCGGCAATGTTGTTGTAATCGCCAAAAAAGGCTACGTCAGTAGGCTCAAAGGGCTTTTGGCTAATCTGTACGTTGGTGAATGATTCGCCACCATCGTCACTCCAGGCCAGGTACACGTCAGTATCAAGGCCGGTGTGGTTGCGGCGGTCATAAAATACAGTGTAGAGGTAGCCGGTGGTTTGGTCAATGGCCATCCAGGTAAGGAACTGCTGGCGGCCGGGGGCATCGTCATTAATGCGTTTGGGGGCGCTCCAGGTATTGCCGCCATCGGTACTTTTTACCAGCCAGATGTCAGTATCGTCAGTGCCGTTGCGTTGGTCAGCAAAGTTAATATATATGGTGCCGTGGTTGGGGCCGCCGCTCAGGTCGCACAGGGTAACGGGCATGCCGTTACAGCGGTTAATGCCGGGTATGTCAATGCTCCAGCCGCCTACGTGTGTGCTGGCGGCTACGTCATTGGCCAGCCATGTTTTGCCCTGGTCGGTGCTGCTGTCAAACCAAATGGTGTCGTTATAACTCCAGGCCACATATATTTGCCCATTGGGTCCTACGGCAGGTACGGCCCCCTCGGGGGTATTGTCGTCATCAATGCAATCGCCTTCTTTCTGGCTAATGGCTATGGGCCTGCTCCACTTTTTACCGCCGTTTTTTGAGCGGGCAAACAAAATGCGGCTTTTGTCGTTGGGGTCTTTGCTGTCGTACAGGTCAAACTCCGTCCACGTAGCATACAGGTGGCCCGTTTTGGGGTCGGCAATGGCCCATTCTTTATCCTGATCTTTGGGGTGGGCAAGGCCCATATAGCCGCCGTTGTTCCATGTTTTGCCGCCATCGGTACTGCGCTGGCACACAATGCGGTCAAGCAGCTTCTCGCTGGCCCAGCCCCTTTGCTCGGGGTCGCTCAGGTGCAGGTGGTACAGGTTGCCTTTGTGGTCAGAAATGAGCACAGGGTCGCCATATACGCCATAGGTGCTTTTCTGCTTGCTTTTTTCCCAGGTAAGGCCCCCGTCAAAACTGGTGTAAATATTGTCTAAGATGGAGCCCCCCACCACATTGTCGGGGTTTTTGAAGTTAATGGTAATGCTGGGTTCTGTTGGTGGGCGGCCGTTGCCCTGGCTATCGAGCTGAATGTTTTTGAATTGTGCTGCCACCGGGCCGCAGCCCAGCAGCCAGAGTACGATAAATGCCTGTGTGGCCTTGAAAAGAAGCGATTGCATATGGCTTGATTTATTGTAGCCGGTAAAATACTACTTTTTAATTAACCCCGCCAATTTGATGCCCGCCGTTGGTAATTACGCAGCGGTATACACTACTTAGGTGTCTTTACCTTGTATGCCTGAAAATTTCTGACTTCTAAATTCTAACCTCTTACTTCTAAATTCTAAATTCTAACCTCTTACTTCTAAATTCTAACCTCTTACTTCTAAATTCTAACTTCTAATGGCTATTGCCAATTTTAACGCCTACAAACAGGGTACGTGGGCGGGCGGGGCCATATACAAAGTCAGAGTCACGGGTGGGGCCGCTGTCAAAATCGTTCTGAAAGCTGTTGAACAGGTTTTGTACGCCACCGCTTAGCGACAGGTGCAGGTTTTTGCCGGCCTCAATGTGGTAGGTAAGCTTCAGGTTGAGGTCATAGAAGGCGCTGGACTGCACCAGGTTTAAAAAGCCAGATTCACTAACCACGCGGGGTACGGTCATGCTGCCGGTGTAGGTACTGGTGAGGTTGGTTTCAAAGCGGTTGCCGGGCTGCCAATTGGCAGTGAGGTAGCCATACAGGTTGGGCGTGCGCATAAAACGGTCAACCACAATGGGTGGCTCAGCTTCAGTTGGGGTTTCAGGCTCAAAGAGCACCTGCCCCTGCCGGTATACTGATTGTTGCAGTGTGCCACCTGCCTGCAAAATGAGGCTGGTTGTGGGGGCAATACTTGCTTCAAGATTGATGCCTTGCACATAGGCACCGTCACCATTGCGAACCTCTTCAAGAATGGAGCCATTGGGTAGTACTGCACCGGTGCTTACAATAGTAAAGGGGTTGCGCAGTGTGGTGTGAAAGCCCTCTAGTAAAACACTGGCCTGCATGCCTTTGATGTTTCTGTCATAGCTTACAGAGGCGGTGTAGGTGTCAGACACTTCTTTATCAAGCCCAATGCCCAGAATAACAAACTGTGGCTCACCCCCTACAGATGAAATGTGTAGGTCTTCATTAAAAGCCTGCGGGGCGCGGAAGCCCCTGGCATAGCCCCCCCTGAATTGCAGCTGCTGGTTAAGGGTATACATGACGGTAAGGCGGGGGCTAAATACGTTTAATGTAACATCGGCCTGCCGCTGCACCTGGCCCACCTGGTACTGGCCGTTTACCGTAGTGTGGTCAAACCGGCCACCAACCAGGGTTTTGAGTTTGCGGGTGGGTTGCCACTCCCACTGGCCAAATAGGCCCAGGGTGTTTACCTGCTGATCAATTACACGGTCGTACCCGGGTATTTGGTCTGAAACATCGCTCAGCTGGTGCTCAATGCCCCCTGTTAAGGTAGAGGCGCCCCCAGGGTGGCGGGTAAAGTGGGCACCGGTTACCCAGGCCAGGGCATAGGTGTTGCCATAGGCATTCAGGGCGGTGGTGCTGTCTTGGGCAGTGCGGGCACCACCCAGGCCACCATAGTAGCTGTCACGCTCAGTGTACTGGCCAGAGGTATACACTACATACTTGTTGTGGTTGTCGCGGCTGTATTGCTCATAGGTAAGGCCGCCAATAAGGGTATTGTGGTCCAGCCGTTCGGTAATGTCAGTCAGGTGGGGGGGCAGCTCCAGCTGGTTACCCCCGCGGCGGTATTCCTGTATTACACTGAAATCTGCTATGAGTTTGCTGAAGCTGGTAGGCTCAAGATAAGCCTTTATGCCAATGGTGTTGTTTTCCAGTTCAGTGATTTCAGTAAAGCCATCGGCATTGGCGTCGTAGCTTTCGCGGTTGCGCAACAGGCCGTACAGGGTAATGCCCCGGCTCAGGTCGTTGCTTACCAGCGAGGCGTTGTAGTTAACGGTATGGTCAAGGGCAGTGCCATCAATAAGGCCCAGGCTGCTGCCTGCCTGCCAGGTGTTTTCTGTGGGATCTTTAGTGATGATGTTTATAGTGCCACCAATGGCGTTAGAGCCATACAGGGCCGAGCCACCGCCGCGCACTACCTCTACCCGCTCAACCATGTTGGTGGGTATCTGGTCAAGGCCATATACCCCGTTAAGGGCGCTAAACACAGGCCTGCTGTTAACAAGTATTTGTGAGTAGGCCCCCTCAAGGCCATTGAGGCGCACCTGTGTAAAGCCACAGTTTTGGCAGTTGGTTTCAACCCTTACGCCGGGTTGAAAGTTGAGCCCTTCTGATAAAGCCATGGCCTGGCTGGCCTCAAATACTTTGGCGTTAAGCACGTTTACCACCACGGGCGATTCTTTGCGGCTTAAGTTGTAGCGGGTGCCGCTAACCACCACTTCGTTGAGGTTGAGCCTGTCAGTAATTAGCGTAATGTTGAGCTGCTGCTGGTTGCCAGGGGTTACGGTAACCTGTTGTGCAAGGGGCTGGTAGCCTACGGCGCTTACTTTTAGGGTATAGGTGCCGGTGGGTATTTGCCTGATGGTAAATTGACCCTCTGCATTGGCGGCAACGCCCAGGCTGGTGCCTTCTACTAGTACGGTGGCAAAGGGTAGCCCCTGCCCATCAGCACTAATTTGGCCGGTAATGCTTCCGGTTTGGGCCAGCAATTGGGTAGCCAATAAGCATAGGCTGTAGGTAAATAATACTGAGCAGAGTCTTTTCATAAAGCTAAACGCAAGTGTAGAGCTGCAAAAGTACATAATTAGAATAACCTAAAAAATATTAAAAGGTTTAATTTGGCTAACGGTTTAAAAATAATTAGGTAAATAAATTTATATTTTTAGCTAAGGCTAAAAATGTGCTATTGATTGCTGTTGCCCCTTAGCAATAAAGCCAGTTGCCTCAGTGAAGTGGCCGGTTTACTTAGTGTGCCTTTTGGTAGGGTAGGGTGGGTGGTACATTTGATAAGCCTTAGCACACCAGCAAGGACATTATTATTTTAGGTATTATGAGAAAAGCAGTTTTTTTATTGATAGCCGCATTGCTTACCGGCCAGTGTGTATTGGCACAGGTGTATGGCAACAGGAATTTCAGGGTTGGCAACCGAGTGCTTAGCAACAACCAGGGCCGTTATTTTGATGATTCGGGCAATTTTTTAATGGCAGGTACTGGCGGGCAGTTTGTGATGAACCTGCCAAATGATGGCAGCGCCACTTTTGTGGTAAGAGGGTTGTATAATGTAACGGCCGATGAGTACGTGGCCATGTTTAGCGTGCAGCAAACCGGGCGTACTATTGAGGAAGTGAACCGGTTGATGGATGAGCGCATTGCCAACGTGCGGCAAGGTATTGCTGTTATGAATGAGGTAAGTATGGTGGTGGATATGATTACGTTTTTGCCAGTGTATGAGCTTGAAAAGGAAAAGAAGCTATTTAGTAAAAAAACATTTAACGAAATACCCACTGGCTTTGAGCTGGCCAAAAACCTGCACATTAGTTTTAAAGACCCCAACCAGTTGAATGCACTGATTACGTTGTGTGGCAAGCAGGAGATTTATAACCTGATTCAGGTAGATTATTTTAGCGAAACGCTGGGCCAGAAGAAGGCCAACCTTAAAAAACAGGTGATTGAGGCCCTGCAACAAAAAATGACCGACCGCGAGGCCCTGCTGGGGGTTGAGTTTGACAGTATGAATAAGAATGTGGCCGATGCTGAGCGGGTGCTGTTTCCGGTTGATATGTATACTGATTTTGAGATGTACAACAACTCATCTGTTGTGGTGAAAGAGCCAGGGGCTAAAGTAAACCGGGCCGAAACCATAAAGACGTTGTATTACCAGGCAGTGCCCCAAAAAGATTTTGATGTGGTGGTGAATCCGGTGATTGAAGAGCCGGTAATTCAAATAGTGTATGAGTTGCGGATGCGTGTAACCCCCAAGCCAAGGGAGCGCATAAAAGAAACCAAAACCATTGTTAAAAACCAGTATCATGTTGTGACTACAGATGGTAAGGTAGTACCCTTGCCCCAGGGTAACTAACACCCGGGCGGGGGCTAGGTTTTGTTGAAGCCATGTTGCACAGTTTTAGGGTTGGGGCGGCCGGCAGGAGGCTTACTCAGCCCTGTTTTTTTACTTTTTTTCTGAAGCATACCCTCAGTTTTGTGGCGGGCCTGACTGCCCCTGATATTGCCAGTTTTTTATTTGGTTGATGTAGTAGTAAAAACCAAGTGCAAAATAGTGCTGAAAAGTGTGAAAACTTTTTGTTGCGTATAAATCATTGATTAAATGCATTGAAGGCATTTTTTACTAATGAATGATGAATTATTGTGAAAGTGATTTTTTAGGGGTGATGTAGTATTGATGTAGTGTGAAATTTTATTTACCCGCACATTCTCCCTACCTTCCAATGTGATTTTCATAATCAGTAAGGCTTAAAGTGATTTGTTGTAATGCTTATTTCAATGAATCCTTACTTGTGTTGAAAATGTATTAATGCAATCGGGTGCATAAAAATCCCTTCGCATAAAGTATGTCTGAGCAATTGAATTTAAGAGTTAGAAATTAGTTTAAACTTCACTATAACTAAGCTACATATGCGATATAAAATCTACTTACTTCTCATCGTCCTGCTGGTCTGTTCGGCCGGTGTAGGATGGGCCCAAGACCTAACAGTTTCCGGAGTAATTACAGATGCCGAGGATGGCTCTGGCGTACCGGGTGTTACCGTATTAGTAAAAGGTACCAATAAGGGTACAGCTTCTGATTTTGAGGGGAACTACAAATTATCTGGCTTAAGTGCTGAAGATGTTTTGGTGTTCTCATTTATTGGTTATGCCACGCAAGAAATTGTAGTGGGCAACCAAAGTACTTTAGATGTTTCGCTAGGCCTTGATGTTGCTGAGCTTAGCGAGGTAGTAGTTATTGGTTACGGTACTACTACCCAGAAAGAGTTGACCGGGTCAGTATCAGTGGTAAAGGGTGAACAGATTGAAGCCCTGAAGCCTACCCGGGTTGAGCAGGCCCTGCAAGGCCAGACTGCGGGTGTGCAGATTTCTTCTGAGTCTGGTTCGCCCGGTGGTGGTTTTAACATTCGTATCAGGGGTATTACTACCAATGGTGACAACCGCCCCCTGATTTTGGTTGATGGTGTACGTTATGATGACCTGGGCCAGTTAAACCCCTCGGCCATTGAAAGTATTAACGTACTTAAAGATGCCAGTGCCGGTATTTACGGTGTGCAGGGTGCCAACGGTGTAATTTTGATTACCACTAAAGACGGCGCCAAAAACAGCAAGCCCTCGCTTACGTTTAACAGTTATTTTGGTGTGCAGGAAACCAGCCGTAAAATACCTACGCTGAATGCCACTGAGTATGCCCTGCTGGTTAATGAGGCTCATGTAAACGGCGGCAGCCTGCCCCCATTTACTGACCTGAGCGGCCTGGGTGCAGGTACTGACTGGCAAGATGAGGTGTTTGAATCAGCCCCTATTCAAGACCATAACTTTACGCTGAATGGTGGCGGTGAAAAATCAGTTTACTCGTTGGGTGGCGGCTATTTTAGGCAAGAAGGTATTGTTGGTGGTGACAAGGCCGACTTTGAAAGAATTACCGGTAATATTAAAGCTACTTTTGATGTGGTTGAGCCCCTCAAGTTTGATGTTGTGCTGAATTATGCCAATACCCGCCGCAACACCCTGCTTGAAAACGTGTTGGGTTCAGTATTGTTCAATGCCCTGAACATGGCCCCCAACCTGACGCCTCTTGATGACAATGGCGATTTTACCCTGGCAGAAGGGTTGGGTAGTGAAGTAATTAACCCCCTGGCACAGATTGCCAGTACGTACAACACCACCGAAGCCAACCTGATAAACGGTAAAGTAGGTGCCCGCTACAATATTATACCTGGCTTAAACTTTGAGTCGGCACTTGGTTTTAACTACAACAACTTCCGCAATAAAACCTTCCGCCCCATTGTTAATTTCGGTACTGGTAAGGTATTTAACCAGGTAGAGAGCTCTGTAACTGAAACGCAGGGTATTAACCACCAGCTTACCTGGGATAATATTTTTACCTATGAAACCACCGTGGGCGGAGACCATACTATTAAAGGTACATTAGGTACGTCAGTGTTCCGTAACCGTTACGAAGAACTGTCAGTGACTGGTATTGGTATACCCAACAACTCGTTTGACTTTGCTGATATTTCGCAGGCGCAGACCTTCCGCGAAAGTGACGCTGCCAACTCTATCCAATCAGACTTTCGTCTGCTGTCGTACTTCTTCAGGGCTGAATACAACTACAAATCAAGGTACCTGTTCTCGGCCATGATTCGTCGTGACGGTTCAACCCGTTTTGGCCCCAAAAATAAGTTTGGTTACTTCCCTGCCTTCTCTGCTGGCTGGGTAATGAGCGAAGAGAATTTCATGGCCAACCTTGGTTTTGTTGATTTCTTTAAACTGCGTGCCAGCTACGGTATTACTGGTAACGATAAAATTGGTGACTTCCGTTTTGTGAGTTCATTGAACGGTGAGGCCGAGTATGTGTTTGATGGCAATACGCTGAACCAGGGCCTGGCACTGGGTGCCATTAGTAACCCTGAAATTCAGTGGGAGCAAAACGAGCAGTTTAATATTGGTTTTGATGCTGACTTCTTAGATGGTAAGCTGGCGTTAACGGTAGATTACTTTATTAAAACTACCAAAGACCTGCTGCTTTCAGTGCCTGTATCGGGTTTAACTGGTGTGCAGGCCCCAGGTGGTGCTGCCCCTGTGGCCAATGCAGGTTCTATTCGTAACCAGGGCCTTGAGTTTTCTGCCGGTTATAACGTAAATGTTAGTGAAGACTTGAAAATTGGCGTGAACTATAACGTGACCTACCTTGACAATGAGACGATTTCGTTAAACGACGGTGTGGCCTTTATTCAGGGCGGTACATTTGGTATTGGGCAGCTGCCTCCTACCCGTTGGGAAGTAGGCCAGCCTATTGGTTACTTCTTTGGCCTGCAGACTGACGGTGTATTCCAAAACGACGAAGAGGTGGGTGCCAGTGCACAGGCCGGCTCGGCCGCGCCTGGTGATTTGCGCTATGTTGACCAGAATGGTGATGGTGTGATTGACACTGACGACCGTACTTTTATTGGCAACCCAATACCCCAATTTGTTATGGGTATGGGCATTAACGTGAGCTACAAAAACATTGACTTTTCTGTTTTTGCTGATGCCCAGACAGGTAATGACATTGTACGTAATTATGAGCGTAACCTGCCCTTTACCAACCGTGCCTCTTACTACACGCAGCGTTGGCATGGCCCCGGTACCAGCAATAGCTTTCCGCGTATTAGCACTGGTGCCAATGACAACGACCTGTTTTCTGACTTTTGGCTGGAAGACGGCAGCTACCTGCGTATTAAGAATATACAGCTGGGTTATACCTTCCCTGAAGATTTGCTAAGCAAAATTGGGGTAACGCGCCTGCGCCTGTACGCTACGGTTAACAACCTGGTTACTTTTACTGATTACCAAGGGTTTGACCCCAACGTAAGTAGTAGTGACCCACTGAATGCGGGTATTGATATTGGGTACTACCCCCAGGCCCGTTCGTACATTTTTGGTTTAAACCTTGGCTTTTAATTAAACAGACATGACACGTTTGCATAAAATATTTGCTACCCTGCTGCTTACTGTGGTGTTTGCCTCTTGCAGCGATAGTTTTGTTGACGTTGACCCAATCAACCAGATCAACTCTGATACCTTCTTTAATACAGAAGAAGATTACCAACAGGCCCTGATTGGGGTGTATGACCTGCTGGCTACTACTTACCTGAGCAATGGCCTGGGCGAGATGGCCAGTGATAATAGCTTGTGTGGTGGTGAAAACGCCAACGACGTACCCGCCTGGCAGGAGATTGATGATATGGTTCACACCCCTGTGAATGACCAGCTGCGCAATTACTGGAACTGGATGTATGGTGGTATTAACCGTGCCAATTACATTTTTGAGTTCCGTGATAATATTGAGTTTGATGGTAAAGACCAGGTGCTGGCCGAAGCTGCCTTTTTGCGTGCTTACTATTATTTTGAGCTGGTGAAGTTTTTTGGTGGTGTGCCACTGCCAGTTGATAAGCGCGTAGAGTTTGGTGAAGAGAGTAATTTTGACCGTGCCCCCGTGGCCGATGTGTGGGCGCAAATTGAAGCTGACCTACAGTTTGCTGCCGACAGGTTGCCCGCCACCCAGGCACAGCAAGGCCGTGCTACCTCTGGCGCTGCATTGGCCCTGTTAGGTAAGGCACACGTTTACCAGAATGATTTTGCTGCTGCTGCCCCTGTGCTTGATCAGGTAATTAACAGTGGCGTGTATGATTTGTATGCTGACTACAGCACCCTGTTTTTGCAGGAAGGTGAAAACAGCATTGAATCTGTATTTGAGGTACAGTATACTGACCAGCAGGGTGCAGGCTTTGACTGTTTTCAGTGCAGCGAGGGTAATATTATAGTAGGCTTTAGCGGCATCAGGGCCTATAGCGGCCCGGTTTATGCTGATGGCTTTAGCTTTAATGTGCCCACGCAGGATTTGGTAGATGCTTTTGAGGCTGGTGACATCCGGTTTGAGCCTACCATTTTAGATATTGAGGCCTTTAACACAGCCAATGGCGGTACTGCCCAGTGGGTAGAAGGGTTTGAGCACACTGGTTATTTTAATAATAAGTACATACCCCGCCAGGACGAGCAGTTTATTGGTGATGTGAAACTGACCAATAATAAAAATTACAGAGCCGTACGCTTTTCTGATGTGTTGCTGCTGGCTGCCGAGGCACATAATGCCAATGGTAATGATGCTACTGCCACGCAGTACCTGAACAGGGTAAGAACGCGCGCAGGCCTGGCCGACGTTGCGGCTACTGGTACTAACCTGAGAGACGCTATTTATCAGGAGCGCCGTGTAGAGCTGGCTGGCGAGGGCCACCGCTTTTTTGACCTGGTACGTACAGGGCAGGCTGCTGGTGCTATTCCTGGCTTTCAAGCCGGTAAACATGAACTGTTTCCTATACCGCTCATAGAAATTGAGCTGGCTGGGAACATATGGCAACAAAACCCCGGTTACTAATTCACTATGACTACTATGAAACTGAAAGCATATCTTTTCACACTATTGTTGTTGGTTGTAGCCCTTGCAGGCTGCGAAGACGACGAGGCCGGCCTGACGGAGATCAACCTCAGTGCGCCGAGCAATATTGGAGGGGTGTTTAACATCTCTGACGATAATACAGGTACTGTTACTGTTACCCCGCAGGGTGACGGTGTAGCCCAGTTTAACATTTTGTTTGGTGATGTTGCCAGCGAAGAGGCTACCGTGGTAATGCCCGGTGGTTCTGCACAGCACGCCTATGCAGAAGGTGATTTTGTGATGACCATTACAGGTGTTGGTGTAGATGGCACTACTACCAGTATGACGCAAGACATCATCATCCGTTTTGACCCACCTGCTGATTTGCAGGTTGATGTAGCTATTGACAACCGCAGCATTACGGTTACTCCATCGGCTGATGGGGCCACGCTGTTTGATGTTTTCTTTGGTGATGTTGAAGACGAAGTGGCCACGCAGGTAATGCCTGGTAACGGTGCCACACATTTGTATGATGCCATTGGCGATTACATACTCAGGGTAATTGCCCGTGGGGCTGGTGCAGCCACTTCTGAATGGACTGACACTATTACCATTTTTGAGCGTTTGGAGTTTCCTATTGACTTTGAAGCGGCCAACGTTTCGTTCAACTTTGTTGATTTTGGTG
>CAZXTW010000092.1:8345-13143 GCA_964643525.1 uncultured Roseivirgaceae bacterium | reverse complement strand
CTTAGCTCATTTACAACAAGTTAAAGCCACCAGGGTAAACGCTGGTGATAATGGTGATATCCTGGATATTCCGTTGGCCTTTCATATTGTATGGAACAAGCCAAGCCAAAAGTTTAGCCGCCAAAAAATCATGGAAATTATCAAAATGCTCAATGATGCCTTTAATGCCAACGACCCCAACTTTTGGACGCACACCCCGCAGGCATTCATATCGTGGCAGGCTGATATTGACCTCTCTTTTTGCCTGGGCAAATACTATGATGAAAACGGGCAGCTCAAGGAGGCAATCAGGTATACTAAAGCCTTGGTAGATGGTTTTGATTCAAGAAGCTCATTGCAACCATTGAAAGACTCCAACTCAGTGTTTGGAGGTAGTTCGGCTATAAACCCGGCAGAATATTTAAATATTTGGATTGCCCCCTTAAAAAACGCAAGTGGTTATGGTACTTTCCCAGGCACTTATCAAGCATGGGACGGTATTGTTATTGACCCTACTGTTTTTAATGATGAAAAAAGCTCGAAAAGGAATTTGGGAAAAACTTTAATTCATGAAGTAGGCCATTACTTATTTTTACGTCATACATGGGGTGATGCAGACTGTGGTAATGACTTTATTCCTGATACACCGCCGGCCAAAGACGCCACACAAGTTGGTATACCTGTGAATGCCATTAATGTTCCTTTTCGTAAAGGGGTTTGTAGTAATGACCCCCGTGGAGAAATGTTTTGTAATTACATGACCTATGTGGACGATATTAATATGACCATGTTCACGTTAGATCAGCGTACTGTAATGAGGTCAATGTTGCTCAATGGAGGCCCTAGAGAAACCTTAATTACAGGTAAGGCATGTAGCCGGCCCAGCAAACTTACTACTTTATGCTGCCCTAAGATTAACAATGTTACCGTACAGTCTACCGAAAATGGTGTTAAGGTTCAATGGCCTAAAATGAGAACTGCAGTCAGGTACCAACTCCGCTACAGGCCTGTTTGGTCTAACAGTTGGCCTCCACCAATCCCAATCAATAAAAATGAATATGTGTTAAAGTCATTGAAACAAGAAAAATCATACTTAATTCAAGTAAGGGCATTTTGTGGTAATCGTCAGCTTGGTAAGTGGACTACAGTTTCATTTAGTACAACAGGCAAGTGTTTACAAACAGCCCCAGAATTACAGTTAAGTGCAACCGAGAATAGCGTAGAAGTAAAATGGCCAGAATTGAACGGCATAGATAATCAAAGTATAGTGATTAGAGAAGCGCCTCTAGATCAACCAGGAAGCACCCGGCCTTATTTTGACGGTGTGAGGTCAACAGCTAACTCTGCTGTTTTTACTAATTTGACTAAAGGAACTCGGTATAAAGTAGAGGTTTCATGGTATTGTTTGGGAGGCGACACCGGAAGAGGTGCAAAAGGATCCACACTTTTTAGTTATGGTTACATCATTACTAATGGCTGTTCTCGTTTATCCTTACCCTTGACTTTTACTGTCGAACCAACACATGTATCTTGGATTGTCAATAAAGAAAACAACCAGCATAAAGGACTTTCTGGTAGTTATAGAAAGCTGGGCGAACAGAATTGGTCTGTAGAAAAAAGCACCAGTTCTAAGTTGATTATCACCTTTTCTGACCTTGAGCCAAATACCGACTACCAATTCCGAATTCGAGCTAAATGTGCTGCTGACAGCTATTCTGCCTACGAACAGGTTTCTATCAGAACCCTGCCTGATAACACTGGCAGTACCCTGCCGCCTGAAGAAGAGCCTGCCGTATTGACTTTATACCCAAACCCGGTTGGGCCTGGCCAGCAAGTGTTTATAGAACAGGCTGAAGGCCAGCTGCAGGCGTTCCACCATGTTTCAGTGATGAACAGCCGGGGTGAAGCCATCATAGAAGAGCACTTACCCGACACACTGGCTGTAGAATTAACGTTAGGAAGGCTGCCGGCCGGCCTTTATTTGGTGGTGCTTCGTCATGGTACCAAAACCACGACCAAACGATTAATTATTCAACACCAATAACCCCATGTTACAATTCACTCCTACCAGTTTTACCTGGCTGCTTGGTATTGCTTTATTTCTAAATGCAGACTGGACAGTACCAGCAATAGCACAAAATGGGCACCCACGGTCTTGTGCAACCCATAAGGTGCAACAAATGTTGCAGCAGTTGCACCCGGGGCTTGCTGAAGAGCAACAAGAACTAAAGGCCCATGTATATGGCCGTGCTAAAACATCTATAAACCAACGGTTGGCCAACAGCAATGAAAACCTATCTATACCCTTGGCATTTCATGTAGTATGGCATACGGAGGCTGATAAGGTAAGCAGACATGCTCTGATGGAACAAGTTGCCATTTTGAATAGTGCGTTTAACGGGTCTGACCCTGATATTATTGGTGCTACCCCTGCACATTTTTGGCCCGATGTAGGTACGGCCAACTTTACCTTTTGCCTGGGTAAATACTATGATGAAGAGGGCCAACTGCGCGAGGCTGTTACCTACACCCAAACAGAAGAAACTGAGTTTGATTCTGATGATGCTCAGCAGGCGGTAAAAAGCACAGCATTGGGCGGCCATGATGCCATTAACCCTGCAGAGTACCTCAATATATGGATTGCCCCTTTAGATGGCGAGGACTATGGTTATGCCACCAAGCCAGGTTATGTACATGAATGGGATGGTATTGTGATTAGCCCACGTGTATTTGGTAAAAATAATGGTAGCTATAATAACAAGGGTAAGGTACTGGTGCATGAAGTTGGCCATTATTTTTCTTTAGTACATACTTGGGGCAATGAGTATTGCGGCAATGATTTTATTGACGATACGCCACCGGCCGAAGGAGAAACATATGGGCATTTCACACCCAATGAGCATTATCCCTACAATGTGGGGGTATGCAGCGACGATCTAAATGGCGAAATGTGGTTCAACTACATGACCTATGCTGCTGATGACAGCCGCACTATGTTTACCAATGGTCAGGTAGCCGTAATGAGAAGCACATTGGCACCAGGTGGGCCTAGAGAAACCCTTTTATATAGCAATGCCTGCAACCTGCCCTCCAGGCTATCAGAAAAATGCTGCCCAAAAGTGAATAAATTAGATATAGTAGACAAGACAGATCACTCAGTAACGCTTACCTGGTTATTACCCAAACGCCGGACGATACCCGGTTTTGAAGTGCGGTACAGGCCTGTTTGGCATGCTGAGTGGGGGCAGCCTATTCATGTAACTGAAAATAACTATAAGTTCACCGGTTTATTAGAAGAGAAAACGTATTTCTTTCAGGTACGCACTATCTGTAGTGAAGGCAATAAGGGCAACTGGGCTACTATTGGCACTAACACCACGGGTAAGTGTAATGCTACCCCCCCAGAGGTACGCTTTGCAGCTACAGAAAATAGCATTACTCTGAGTTGGGACGAAGTGCAGGCAGCTGATTTTGTACAAATAGATATTAAAGAAGTGCTTCAGTCAGGAGGGGGGAGCAACCCCAGATGGGGCGAACGTATCAAAACTAAAGGAAGCTACACCTTTACCGGTCTTAAGCCCGGGCATTTATACAAAGTTCAAATAGTATGGCAATGTTTGGGTGGCTATAGCGGGCAGGGTAAAAAGGGCAGTAGTATTACCACGACAAAGGGAATTTGGACAAAAGGCTGTAAAGTACCAATAACTTCTGTTGAAAGTACTACTGAAACTACGATAACCGTAGCGGTGCCCGATGGGTATACTGACCCTAACCATGAGCAGTTGTTGGGGGCAGTAAGTGCAGCTGATGCTGTAGTTTGGCAAAACGAAGAAGAAAGTGTTATACCTGGCCGGCTGAGTTTTACAGACCTTACTCCTAATACAGCGTATAGCATCAGGGTACAGGCTAAGTGTGCGGACGGCAACCTAAGCGAGTATATTTACTTAAACACCGCAACTGACGACTGGCCTGATGGTGATTTTGCTGAACCTAACCCTGACCCTGTTGAACTATCATTATACCCTAACCCCGCTGGCTCAGGCCAGCAAATAGTCATAGAACAAACTAGTGGCCAGCAACAAGCATTTAATCGTTTATTGGTCATGAACAGCAGGGGCAGTGTAATGAAAGATGAACAGCTGACCCAAACAGGTACTTGTAAGGTTAACCTGGGCCGGCTACCAGCGGGGTTGTATTTGGTTGTGTTGCAGCAGGGCACCAGAAAAATAACCAAAAGACTAATTGTAACGCCCCAATGATGCTATGCAACCATGCCGGGCTGTATTTGGTGGTACTCAGAAACGGCACCGATACACTTACACGTAGGTTAATTATTACTAATTAGATGGCTGTTTAGAAGGCTGTGCTCAAAACTAGTCTAATCAATAAAAAGCAGCCAGTGATGCAGGCGCACACCGGCTTTTAGCCTGCTCTGGCCAGTAAGGCAGTTATGGTGCTGGTCATAAATGTAAAATAAAATAATTACCATTTAGATAGTTTTGCTGTATGATGGCCAGCAAGACTGCCATAGGGATTCATTTTTAAAACAGTAAATTGCTTACAATACTTTGAATAAGAGGTTGCTTTTATTAATACATCTATTAATTTTGAATTCTTGCTTATGATGCTAAACCATGGTATTTGTGCCCTTAGTATTAACTATACTGTATACTTTTAACCTGCTGGCAGTTGTGCTTGCTGTTGTGGTATTTGTACCCATTAATGTGCGGTATTTGGTTGCCCGTGCTAATGCCTCAATACTAAATGGCCAGCACCTGGTTTTTAAGCAATGGTTGGGCTATAACCATGCCCGGCAGTT
>CAZXTW010000092.1:0-8245 GCA_964643525.1 uncultured Roseivirgaceae bacterium | reverse complement strand
ATGGCCAGCACCTGGTTTTTAAGCAATGGTTGGGCTATAACCATGCCCGGCAGTTAGTGAAAACTGTGCCCGCACACCCCTGGTTGCGCGCCAGTACCCCCTTTGCCTTGCCAGTGGCCCCGGTGTGGTTGTGCTTTTTTTGGGTACTTTATCTAGTAGTCTCTTCTTTTTAAGGTATTTCTGCCCTATTTTACTTTCTTGGTTGGTTTATATGCTCCATTTGCTACCCAAAAGCAGTAAGGTTTCTGACCAAAAGCAGTATGGGTTTGCGCCAAAGGTAGTAAGGTTTCTGGCCGAAGACAGTAAGGGTTTGCGCCAAAGGCAGTAAGGTTTCTGACAGAAAGCAGTAAGGGTTTGCACCAAAGGTAGTAAGGGTTCTGACCAAAAGCAGTAAGGGTTTGCGCCAAAGGCGTTACTGAACATTTTTAAGGCAAGTTGTTGGCTTTTTTTCGGTTTGTACTAACTGTGCGGTAAATACTTGAATTTGTTAATGCCTGAAAAGTAAAAATAAGTATGGTTTTGTGCGCCTGGCAGCTGGTAAGGTAACTCAGGCCTCATCAACTTAATTGTGAAAGCCCCCGCTTTGAAAAGGCTGCGTGTTTTGCTGGTTAAACGGAACAGCCGGTGGCAGATAATGAGTACAAAGGGTTAATTAACCTGGTTATTTACCTGTCCTGGCCATCATTTAAGCAAGTCATAAAGGAGTATTAGTACTGATTTTATTCAGCGCTGCTCAACGTAACTTCATGTTTGTTTTTGTAGATGAGGAACATGAAGGAAGCAATTACTTATACCATAACAGTTAAAACCGAATTCGACTCTGATGATACCCGCCAAGCTATGAAAAGCACTGCCTGTGGCGGGCATGATCTCACTAACCCGGCAGAATACCTCAATATTTGGATTGCTAAGTTAGCAGGAAACACGAGCGGTTATGCTGTTATTACCCATTCATGCAAACAACAGTAAAGGTTACTTTTAAATCTAATCATGAACCATAACTACCGCCTGCCAATTGCTGTCTTGGCCATAACCCTGATGGGTTTCAGTTTTTGTTTAAACCCCAATGCAGCCCTTGCCCAACATAGGCAACGGTGTAGTACTACTGAACTGTTTAAACAATACACGCAACAACACCCCAGCCTGATGGGCCTGCAAGCGCGTGCCCGCACTGTGGCATTGAAGCACGCAAGAAGAAACAACTTTTACAGCAAAGAAAATGCCCCCGACGGCATTACCATACCGGTGGCGTTTCATATTGTTTACAATACTGAGGATGAAAAGGTGAAGATAGATCACATTCATCAACAACTGAAAGTGCTACAGGATGCTTATGCGGGTATAGACCCAAATTTTGAGAGCCACACCCCTGAAGATTTTAAAACCTTGAAGGCTGATACCGGCATTGACTTTTGCCTTGGCCAGTATTATGATGCACAAGGCCAACTGCGCGATGCCATCAGATATGTAAAAACAGATGTAGCTGAGTTTTACGAAGAAGATGCCCTTACCGATGAGCCAGTCAAATACACCGACCGTGGCGGTAGCTCACCTTTAAATACAGCTGAATACCTTAATGTTTGGGTTTGCAACCTGAAAGATAAAAGAACCTCTAGAATTGATGCTGGTGCCTATGCAACCCCGCCGGGGTGGCGGCAAGACAGGGCCGGTGTAGTATTGAGCTATCAAAGCTTCTGGGGTAGTGGTGACCCTAACTTTGGCTTGGGTAAAACCCTGGTGCACGAAGTAGGCCATGTATTTTTTTTAGAGCACCCCTGGGGTTATGAAATATGTGGTGATGATTTTGTGGAAGATACACCGCCGGCCGAGTTTGCTGACTTTGATGTGCCCGACATCAGCGAGCCTTACAACCAGGGCATTTGCAGTGACGACGAACGTGGGGAAATGGTCTGTAATTATATGAACTATTATGACGATGTGGCCCTGACCATGTTTACCCCTGGCCAGGCGGCACTGATGCATTCAACACTTACCGTTGGTGGGGCTCGTGAAACCTTACTGTACAGCACAGCCTGTGAAAAGCCCTTTAAAATGCAAAGCAGTTGCTGCCCTGAAATAGAACATATTACCCATGAAGCACAAAACGGAACAGGAATTACCATTAGTTGGCCACGGCCACAGGCAGCCCTGGAAGGGTTTGAGGTACGTTACCGGGCAGTATTAGATAGCGAATGGTCAGCGCCGGTAAAAGTAACAGATAACTGGTATACTTTTAACAACCTGTTACCGCAAAGGTCTTATTACTTTCAGGTAAGGTCTGTTTGTGCAGATGGGCAATGGGGGGTATGGAAGTCAGCCGGCTCACGCGTATCAGCCCTTCAAGCATGCCACAGGCCAGACGATAGTCAAATAAATTTGGACATTACTGAAAATACAATTACCGTTAACTGGCCTGAGCCTGTTACGACAGATTTTGCTACTGTATCATTGCGTGAGCTGAAAGCCAACCGAGACCCTGAAGATGGTACGGTGCCTGATATTGATGAAGACCCGCTGCCCATTGCTAAGATGGTATCAGTACGGTTTGTAGCAGGTACCTATACCTTTAATCACCTGAAGCCCGGCACTGAGTATTTTGTGCGCCTGCAATGGAGTTGCGATGACCGGTTTTCTGAACCGTTCAAAACAACTGTGTTTACTGAAGGGTGCCGAACGCCAGTTACGCCCTTGCAGTACAGTCCTTCAAGCACAGGCATGGTGATAGAAACCGCTGAGTTAGACGTGAAAGCGGTCAAGTTGCTGGGGGCCGTACGGGAGAAAAATGCCGATACCTGGCAAACAGAAATAGAAAGCGGAACCAACACTATTGCTTTTTCAGGCCTGATGCCCGCCACTGCTTATGAATTTAGACTACGTTCAGTTTGTGGCAACGGCAGTTACAGTGAATATATTTTTGGCGAGCAGGCCACGCTGGCTACAGGTGCCTCAGCACAGGGTGTGGCAAACAATGAGCAAACATTTACACTATACCCCAACCCGGCTGGGCCGGGCCAGCAAATTGTTATTGAGCAAACTGAAGGCCCCCAACAGGCCTATAGCCGGCTGTTACTCATCAACAGCCGAGGTGAAGCTATTCGTGGAGAGCAGGTTTCAGGCACTGGGCCAGTGCATTTTACTTTCAGCAGCCTGCCTACTGGCCTGTACCTGGTAGTGTTGCACAGCCGCAACAGTACTATAACAAAGCGGCTTATAGTTAGCCAGTGAGTGGCCTGGTTTGTGCCCAAGCTATGCCAAAGCCTGGATACTGATTAATAGTCCTGTAAAGGAGTACCAGTACTGTATTTATTCAGCTCAGTTCAAGGTAATTTTATTTTTATACTATCTACCTCTTTTTGCCCTATGAGCTGTATGGCCCAAGGGCTACCCTGAATAACTAAAGTATAACTGGCCTTGAACTTTGTAACCCATGCAGATTATAGAAGAGAGCTGTACCAGAAATATAATAATTGTTGTGCTGTTAGGTTGGCTAATGCTAGTGAGCCCATACTTAGCTTTTGGGCAACACCAGCATGGAGAGGCCTGCGCTACGATGCGGGTCAATAAAATGATGCAGCGGTTGTATCCCGGCTTAGCTCAAGAGCAGGCAACGCTGCAAAGCACAATGATGGAGCGCGTCAGCGCATTGCGACGTAGCCGTACCCTGAACAGCAACCAGCAGTTAGAAATACCTCTTGCTTTTCATGTAGTATGGGCCAGTATGGACGATAAAGTAGACAGGGAAAAGATCATGGAGCAAATCGAGATATTAAACAATGCTTTTAGTGGTAATGACCCTGACTTTAACACCAATACACCCGACAGCTTTAAGACTTACCAGAGTGATGTGGGCATCTCTTTTTGCCTGGGTAAGTACTTCGACTATGACGGTGTTTTGCGTGAGGCCATCACCTATACCCAAACTACAGATGCCCCTTTTGATGCTGACGACATACACCAGTCTGTGAAAGACAGGAATCGGGGAGGTAGTTTTTCTTTGCCAAGCTCAGAATACCTCAATATTTGGGTTGCCCCTTTGACCGAAACAACTGCTGCCTATGCTACCTTTCCTGGTTACCGCCCTGATTGGCAGGGCATAGTCATATCACCAACTGCATTCGGAATAACAACAGATGAGCAGCGGGGCAGGGGCAAAGTATTGGCGCATGAAGTTGGCCATTACCTGTTTTTGCGGCATACCTGGGGCGATGCTGAATGTGGTACTGACTACATAGATGATACCCCACCTGCTAAAGATGCCAGCAGGGGCGTTTTTCATCCCAAAGATAGTTTCCCTTACAGGCAAGGCGTGTGCAGTGACCATCCGCATGGTGAAATGTGGTGCAATTATATGACCTATGCCGATGACCCCTACAGAACCATGTTTACCCATAACCAGGGTGAGGTAATGCGGTCTATGTTAACTGCTGGTGGGCCAAGGGCCAGCTTGTTAAACAGCAAGGCCTGTAGCAGGCCGTATAAGTTGCGTGCCACATGCTGCCCTGAAGTTGAAGAGCTATTGCAAACTCATGTAGGCAGTAGGATTCAGGTACTTTGGCTGCCCAACCCTGCCGCAGTTAGCGGTTATGAGGTACGGTATAAGGCAATATGGCATGAGAGCTGGAGTGAGCCTGAAACTACGCAACGGCCCGTTCATAATATTAGGTCACTTCCGTATGAAAAAGGTTACTCTGTACAGGTACGGACTTTATGCGCTAACGGCGAAGCAGGGCCATGGGCTACTGTAGAATCATATACCGGTGATAAATGTATGGAACGTGCGCCTGACGTGCAATTTGAAAGTGATGCCAACAGCATTACCTTGAAGTGGTTTGAAAACCCTTCGGTCGATTATATGTCGGTAATTGTCAAAGAAGCCATGCCCAATACAGGTCGCTTTAAAGTTATACAAGATGAACGCTTCAAGCCCAAGGGTGAGTATACCATCAATAACCTGAAGCCTACATTCAGGTATTCGGTTACGGTTACCTGGCACTGTTTAGGAGGGAATGTGGGGAACCCTAAAGTTGGAACAACAAAATCATGGTCAGAGCTGATCTGGACTACCGGTTGTGTAGCACCACCAGAAAATTTCGAAATTTTAGCAAATAGTACTACAGTAGTATTACGGTTAGCAGCTCAAAACCCTACTTACAAGCAATTGACCGGTACCATTAAGGTAAATGATGATAATAATTGGCCTGATGACATTACAGGACAACCAGATGCAATCTTCTTTTTGAATATTTCTGCCGATAAAGAGTACAAGATTAGAGTACGAGCAAAATGCCATAGTGGAGAGGTTAGTGAATATACTTATATCGATTTTAGTGTTAATGGTATGGAAAGTGAAGTTGTCGAAGAGCATCCCCCTACACCTGCTCAATTAACCTTGTACCCCAACCCGGTAGGGCCAGGGCAAACTGTAGTGATTGAGCCTACAGCTGGCCAGCCACAGTCATTTAACCGGTTATTGCTTCTGAACAGCAGGGGCGAGGCTGTGGCCGAACAGCAGCTGGGCAATACCAACACCGTGCAGCTTACCCTGGGCCAACTACCCGCAGGCCTATACCTGGTGGTACTGCAAAACGGTAGTGAAATCACTACCAAAAGATTGATCATTAAAAACAAATAGTGTTATGCATGCTGCCAGATATAGTTGCTGTAAGGTTATTCCCTTTACCATTTTGTTTTTATTGTTCTTGTTTAGCCAGAACTATATACTGGCACAAGAGCAGTCAATGCCACTTTGCGGCACTATGAAAGCACACCACGTAATGGGGTTAATGAAGCCTGGTTTCGATAAAGCACAAGCCAATATTTACCAACAAATTCTTGAACGGGCCAAACAAATGCAAGCCGCACGTACCCAAAACGGTACTCAAGAGTTTGTCATACCTATGGCGTTTCATGTGGTATGGAACAATGCTGATCATTTAGTGGATAGGGATAGAATAATGCTTCAAATTGGAGTGCTCAACAATGCCTTTCGGGGTCAAGACCCAGATTTTGCAGGTAATACGCCTGACCATTTTAAAGACTTCAACGGTGACGCCAAGATCTCCTTTTGCCTGGGTAAGTATTATGATGAATCTGGCGTTTTACGTGATGCCATTACCTACACAAAAACTGACCATATAAGCTTTGAATATACTGATCCTCAACAGCCTGTTAAAAGCACTGCTGCTGGTGGCCGCAGTGCTTTATTTCCTGCTGAGTACCTGAATGTGTGGATAGCTCCATTAACCGGTGTAGCAGGGTATGCTACTTTCCCTGGGGGGCGGCCAAGGTGGCAGGGCATTGTAATTGACCCCTCTATTTTTGGCCCAGGCTCTAGTCACGCCTCTTTTAACAAAGGAAAGTCTCTGGTGCATGAAGTAGGTCATTACTTGTTTTTACTACATACCTGGGGCGATACCCTATGTGGCAGTGACTATATTCCTGATACTCCGCCAGCTTTTGATGAATCCAGACGTGCGTTTGATGCACAAATAGATACAGCCTTCAGAAAAGGCGTTTGTAGTGACCACGAACATGGTGAAATGTGGTGCAATTACATGACTTATGCACATGATAATAGCAAGACAATATTTACACCTGACCAAAGGGCTGTGATGCAGGCTATGCTGGCGCCCGGTGGGCCCAGAGGATCACTGATGTATAGCAATGGCTGCGAAAAGCCTTACAGAATGAGGGCATCCTGTTGTCCTAAAATCTCGTCATTAACAAAATTAGGCGCATCAGATAGGGTGAGGCTAAGGTGGGCAAGCCCTGCCCCCACTGTAGTGAATTATGAGGTACGGTACAGGTCTGTTTGGGAACCTGAATGGAGTGAAATTGAGGCTGTTGACGCTACAGAATATACCGTTACCGGTTTGCCTGAAGGTACAAATTATTTGTTTCAAGTGAGGCCAGTATGTCAGGGTAGTCAAGGTGGCGAATGGCTATCAACCGAAGTGAATACATCAGGCAATTGTCTGGTAGGGGCACCTGATTTTGATTATGATGTTGCAGCTACAAGTATTTCAGTTGAAATTGACTTTGCTTTTAGCACCGATTTTGTGATTGCAGAGATTAGAAATGTGCCTCTGCAAGAAGGTGACATAACAACTACCGATGGAGTGGTTCTTAATAACGAATCAAGTCATACATTTAATAACCTGGAAGCAGGTGTTGAATACACAGTAATAATTAAATGGGTATGCTTAGGTACGGAAACGGGTTATGTTACACGCAAAAACATCTGGACCACAGGCTGCGCTAACCCTAACTTTCTTAATATTGAAGCTAAGGCAGTAAACAATACTATTTTGCTCGAAGCGAGCCAACCTGAAGATGACCCCTGGAGTACAATTTTGGGTTCAATTAAAGAAGAAGGGGCTGAGGCATGGTCTGAAGAAATAAATGGCGATGGTCTATTGCTTACTTTTGCAGGTATTGACCCGGCAAACACCATTTATGACATGCGGGTGCGTGCCCAATGTCATGATGGTACGTATAGCAATTACCTGTACCTCAATTCTGATTTAGATGTGATTCCGGGTGAAGTGCTGCTAGTGGAACCAGGCCATGAATCTGGTTTATCTACCGCGTTTACCCTGTACCCCAACCCGGCAGGGCCAGGGCAGGAGGTGCTGGTACAGCAGATAGAGGGAGCCCAGAAACACTTTAGCCTGTTAACCGTTGTGAACAGCAGGGGAGAAGCCGTTTTCAGCAAACGGCTCAATGGTACTGACAATGCTGTGCGTATAGTATTAGGCCGTTTACCCAGTGGCTTATATATGGTAGTACTGCAAAACGGTACTGAAAACGTAACCAAACGGCTAATCATTCAGCCTAATTAATTACTAAATGCCAGTGAGCTGTTTAGACAACTGCATCAACTGGCGTATAGCTGCCTTATCGTACGCCTGGCCCAGCGCTTTTGTTTCTCTGGTTTCAAAAAAGTACTTGCCTGTGGTGTGGCCCATATTATTGGCCAGCCCAACTACTGAGTTGACACCCTGCGCAAGGGTACTTTGTGGGCTGTACAGATGTGTTACTATTTTGGTGGGCATGTATGAGGCTGGGTGCAACGCATTGCAACGCACCGCTGGGTGCGCTTCGGCCATGGCCACAGCCAAAGTAATTTGGCAAAGCTTGGCCTGGCAGTAGGCCTGCACGCCAGACCATGATTGTTTCAACAGAGGGTCATTAAAGTTAATGGGTGCCTGCCCTGCCGATGCCACATTGATGATGTGAGGTGCTT